>JAQCBJ010000020.1 GCA_027621555.1 Bacteroidota bacterium
CTGATGCGGTTGTTTGGGTCCGAACGCGTGAGCAAGATGATGGACCGCATGGGCCACCAAGAAGGGGAGGTCATCCAGGCGGGCATGATCACCAAGAGCATCGAACGTGCCCAAAAGAAGGTCGAGGAAAACAACTTCGGCATCCGGAAGCGCTTGCTCGAGTACGACGACGTGATGAACGCCCAGCGCGAGGTCATCTACAAGCGTCGCCGCAACGCCCTGCACGGGGACCGCATCCGCACGGACATCGCCAACATGTTCTACGAGCTCGTCGAGGCGCACGTCTTGGCGACGCACCCGGTCAAGGACTTCGACGGGTTCCGCATGGCGCTCCTGACGGATTTTGGCATCGAGCCGCCGTTCGACGAGGCGACCTTCAGCACGGGCAAACCCGAGGACCTCGCGCACCAAACGTACCTGCGCGCCGAGCAACTCTACCAAGCCAAGCTCGCCGACCTCGCCGAGCGCGCGCATCCGGTGATCCAACGCGTCCACGACGACGAGAAGAACGACTTCAAGAACATCCTCGTGCCGTTCACCGACGGGCGCAAGACCATTCAGGTCGGGGCGGACATCGAGCAGAGTGTTTTGACTGAGGGTCGGAGTGTGCTTGACACGGTGGAAAAGGCCGTGGTGCTCGCCATCATCGACCAGCACTGGAAGGAGCACCTCCGCGACATGGATGACCTGCGCAGCAACGTGCAGCACGCCCGCTTCGAGCAGAAAGATCCGCTGCTCATCTACAAGTTTGAGTCGTACGAGCTTTTCCAGAAGTTGGTTCAAAAGGTCAATGCGCAGGTTGCGTCCTTCTTGATGAAGTGCACCATCCCGACCGGCACGGCCGCCCAGCCGCCACGTCAGGCCCCACGTCCTTCTGCCGCACCGCGCGTGCAGGAACGAAAGGCCGGGGTCGCCAACACCGCGGAGCAAAGCGCTGCGGCTCGCGAGCAAGCCCGAGCTGCCCAAGGAGGGCCAGGTGGCATGCCCGGGCGACCAGGAATGATTGCTCCCGGTCGCATGCCGCAGCAGGCCCCGCGCCCGCAGCCCGTGCAGCCGATTCGGACGGAGAAGAAGGTCTTGCCCAACGACCCTTGCCCATGCGGGTCCGGCAAGAAGTACAAGAAGTGCCACGGGTGATTTCCCTCCCGGACGTTTCGCCTGACACGCCGACAATCGCTGAGCTCCGCGCAGCGCTCGACCGGCTTGACGCGGCCACGGCTCCTGCATGGGGCACCATGACCGCCCCTCAAATGCTCCGCCACGGTTCGCGGTTCATGGACCTGTACCTCGGAAGCGTGTCCGTTCCTGCGGGCGTTCGGCTGTTGTCACGGCTCCTCGGCCCGCTCTTTCTGCGCTCCTTCCTGACCAAGCCCATTGGCGCCACACCCCGGAACATGGGCACCATGCCTGCCATCAAGGCGCGGCCCGGTGTAGACCTGGATTTCGAGGCGGAGCGCGCGCGATTCTCGGAACGTTTGGCCGAAGTGGAGGCGCTCGACGGGGTGATTCAGCACGCGATGTACGGCGCCATGAAGGCGGACGACGCGAAGGCGCTGGTGCGCCACCACACGACGCACCACTTCCACCAGTTTGGGGTGGTGTGACTCAGGCGCGGGTCTTGGGCCCAAACGCCAAGTCTCCCGCATCGCCCAACCCAGGCACGATGTAGCCGTGCTCGTTGAGATCGGGATCGACCCCTCCCAGAATGAACGACGTGCCCTCGGGCAGCCATTGCTGCGCGTTGGCCAGGCCTTCTTCGCTCGCGATCGCGGCGAGGACGTGGACGGAGGCGGGCACACCGGTTTCGCAAAGGGCGTCGTAGGCGGCTTGTAGGGAAGCGCCCGTGGCGAGCATCGGGTCGACGAGGACGAGCGCGCGGCCTTCCATGGAGGGGGCGCCGAGGTATTCAATTTCGATGTCGAAGCCCGCGTCGTGGTGCTTGCGGTAGGCCGAGACGAAGGCCCCGTCGGCGGCATCCCAAACGTCCATCACCCCCTGGTGCAGCGGCATCGACGCGCGCAAAATGCAGGCCAGGACCGGTTGGTGGGCCGGGACGCGTTCGGTGGCGGTCCCGAGGGGTGTGGTGCAGGAGGCGTCGGCCATGGGCCAGGACTGGGCCAGGGCGCTTCCGAGCTCGCGTCCCATCCGCTGCATGTTCCACCGGAAGGCCGCGCGGTCCCCGTGACGGGAGGCGTCGCGGAGGTTCAACAACAGGTGACCGGCGATGCCGGGTGCGCGGTTCAGGATTTGGGTTCTCAAAGACATGGTGGGAAACTACACCGCGGCGTCAGGAATATCGAACTCAATCGTCACTTCACTTTGACAACGGTGGTGGACGCCTTGAGGGTGTGGCCGCTGGCATTGGTGACGAAGTAATGCCCTTGTGGCAAGTCGGAAATGTCCGCATCCCAAGTACCTGTTGGTCGAACATACGACGTAACGTTGTTGCCAAGCGCGTCATGCCAAACGAGGTCTTTCAATGTTGTTCCTGGTATTGGCTCGAAGTGCACGAATCCAGAGGTCGGATTGGGGTAAACTGTGATCGAAGGGAACACGGCAGAGGGGGCGTCGATCGATGCGGGGGAGTCCATGATTTTGATGAAACCTTGGTTGTTGCCCGATTCATTGAGTCGACCTCCCAGCCCAAGTTGACTCTGGGAAAAATGGACGCATCGCAGGACCGCCAGTGGGTGCTCAAGTGTCAGCCATGCAGGCTCCTCGAGCGCGGCGAAGGAATTGGACACTTGTCTTGTCCAAATGCCTAGATCGCCTGTCTCAGGGTGAGTTCCGTAGCCCACCACAGTCTGAGAATTCGTGGACGAGTTTCGGTGGCCCCCGACACTGATGTTTTCTGAGGTCTGCTCGAAGGGCAGCCATTCGCCACCAGAGAGGTCGTGGCTGCAACGGATCACGCCTGCACGCCAGTCGTTGTTTTCGTCTTTGTCAGAAACAGCAAAAAACACGTGTTCCACGTCCATCCACGCCCCGTGGCTCGACAAAGTAGGGGACGAAGCAAAGGACAATGACGTGCTGTCCATCAGGGAATAGGAGGCGTCAACTGTGTAGAGCACGAAGGAAACAGCGTCTTCGGTGGCGTCGACCCCCGACAGGTAGAAGTTGCCTTCAGCTCCGTGCATGATGTTGGTCATTCGCGTATCACCAAGACCAAACGTCTCTTCTTCCAAGGCCTCGAGTTCCGCATCAAGCACGAGCAAAAACCCCTCATTTTCAACGATTTCGGATTCTTTCCAACCCGTGATAAGGATGTTGTTGTTGGAAGCATCCCACACGGCATTTGTCGGAAACACGGAAAGCTCGCTGGGCCATACTTGTTCCTCAATCAAGGCGCCATTTGCATCCAAGCGCAGCAAAAACAATTGGTAAGGTTCAAACGAGGTCGACCAATCGCGACTCCGACCAACGACGACCCAATCGCCGTTGGGCATTTCCACTGCCCCAACGAGAATCTCCTCACCCTCTCTTGCGTGAACATACGACCACAGGGGTGATCCGGCATCATCCACGCGCCAAACCCAGCAATCATAAGCCTGAGAGCTCCCCCATATTCCACTGCCCAGCCAACCGCCTGTTTGGGCTCTCTGAAGGTGCCAGATGCTTTCGGTTTCATCACCCGAGCTCCACAGTTCAAATCCTTGGGCACGCAGAGGGATGCATGGAAGAAGAAGGAGGAAAAGGGAAAGTGAGGAGAGACAAATGGGGAAAAATTTCCAGGGCAATCGTGAGGGACACATGTTGAAGCGCATTTGGTGATGTCGGGAAGCTAACGCCACGACGTGACTTAAGCAAACAAGTCGCCTTGGGTGGCGGCGCGCAAGTCGGTAGGCGCTTGCATTTCGAGGCCGGCTTGCTGCTTCACGAGCCGCGCGAATTGCCGGCAAGTGTCCGGGGTGTGGAGGCTGTCAGGTTGGTGGACGAGCAGGTGGAATTCGGTGAGGCCCTGGTCCTTCCATTCGGCGATGCGCTGGGCCCACTGGACGAGTCGCGCCTCGTCGGACGCGTGCCCTTCGTACCCGCCGAACCGCACTAGGACAAACGGGGCCGTGACCCGCATGTGCAAGGCGTCCCTGCGCCCCGCCGTGTCGCTGATCACCGCGCCCATGCCAAGATCCCGAAGCTGCGACCACATCTCCTCGGCTTGCGCGTCCCCTTCAAACCACTCGGGGTGCCGAAACTCCACCGCCACCCGAAGCTCCCGCGGCCATTTTTCCAGGTAGGTCGCCATAGCGGCGGCATGCTTGGGCGCAAAGTGGGGAGGAAGTTGGATGAAGGCTGGGCCGAGTTTGTTTCCGAGGGCCAAGAGTCCATCGATGAAATCGTCGGTCGGCCCGTCGCAGTCGTTGAAGCGGCGGAAGTGGGTGATGATTTGGGGAAACTTGGGGCAAAACCGAAAGCCCTCCGGCATCGCGGAGGCCCATTCCGCCATGCGGTCGGCGGGGTGGATGCGGTAGTGGGTGGCGTTGAATTCCAAGGTCCCAAACTGCCGGCCGTAGTGCCCTGGCCACGTGCGCTGGGGATCCTTTTCCGGGTACACCGACCCGCGCCAGTCTCGGATGGTCCACATCGTTCCTCCCGCCATCACGGTGGGACGGGTGGGACTCGCGTTCCGCCCAGCCGTCGCAGAGGCATGCGGAGTTTTTGCAGCACGAGCAACGTCTGTCATCGCAAAGCCCGGAACAGGAGCGGGGTGTTGCCAGTCGAGGTGTTCTGGGGCGGTGTCGAGCTTGCCAAACTTCACCCCCCGAATCTACAACGCCCAACGCAGGCAAACTCCGCCGCCTCGAGGATGAAGTCCAGGTGAAAGTGGAGGTCTTCTTCCGACAGCTTGGGGTCGTGAACTGGGGGTGGGGCTTGGGAAGGTGTTGGGGATGTGGCGACGCGCTTGTGCCCAACGAGGTGGCGGGGATCTGTCCCCCGTGCCGGTGGGTGTGGCCGACACTCCCTGACCACGAGGCGTCGCGCATCTTGGCGCGGGAACGTGCGGGATGCGAGGTGTTTGGGGTGGGGTTTCGGTTGCGCAACGGCACGCACGATGTTCTGCACCGGGTCAAGTACGGGGGGTTCCCGAGGGAGGGCCGCGCCTTGGGCCAGTGGATGGCCCAAGGGTGGCGAGCCCCTCCGCCCGGGAGCGTGCTGGTGCCGGTGCCCCTTCATTGGCGACGGAGATGGCGACGTGGATTCAACCCGCCCGAGGCCGTGGCGGAGGGGCTGGCCACGGGGTGGGGCCGCGAGCTTCGCCCAGACCTTCTTCGAAGAGTCCGTCACCGCGCCTCGCTCACGGCCTCCACCCGCGCGGCCCGTTTGGACGCTCTGACCGACATGTATGTAGCGGGACCCAAGAACCGCCGGAATGTGGCGTCCGGACCGCCAAGGGATGTGTGGGGGTGCGAGGTGGTGTTGGTGGACGACGTGCTGACGACGGGGGCGACGTTCAGGGTGTGCCAATCGGTGTTGGAAGCCGCGGGACACCGCGTGGTTGGAGGGGTGTGGTTGGCGATGGCGTAGAGGGGGTGGAGGCAGGGAGTGGAAACGGAGAGTGGAAGCGGGATGTGGGGCGTACTTTTGGGCTGTGGCGCACGACCTTCCCATCGACATGAATTTGCCTCGACCCCTGCGGCTCGCGCAATTGGCCGCTCCGTTGCGGGCGTTGTTGGAAGCCGAGAATTCAGGTTGGGCCAACCTCGCCAATGCGGCAGCAGCGGTTTCGTCCGCGACGGGATGGCACTGGGTGGGGTTTTACCTGGTCGACGACGAGCAGGACAACCTCGTGCTCGGGCCGTTTCAAGGTCCGGTGGCGTGCACGCGCTTGTTTCGCGGAAAGGGAGTTTGTGCCGCGGCGTGGGAGCAAGATCGCACCCAGGTGGTTCCGGACGTGAACACATTCCCCGGGCACGTCGCGTGCAGCTCGGCAAGCCTGAGCGAAGTGGTGTTGCCCGTACGGAACGGGGCCGGTAGTGTCGTGGCCGTGTGGGACATCGACAGCGCTGACGCAGACGACTTCACCCCGGGCGACGTCGCCGCCCTCGAAGAACTGACGGCCGTGGTGTCGTCGATGTGGGATTCATGGACGTGGCGCGGGTGAAGCTTTTTCGCACCCCCCTCTTTTGGGTCGCCGTCCTCACGTGGCTTGCGGCGGGATGTGCCCAAGTCGGCACCCCGTCCGGGGGACCCAAAGACGAAACCCCACCCCAACTCCTCGGGGCCCAACCTCCCGTTGGCTCGACGGACGTTCGTCCCACCACCTTGACGCTCGCCTTTGACGAATACGTGAAGGCGGGTCAATGGCGGTCCCAGCTTTTGGTCAGTCCTCCAATCGACGGTGCGATGGACCTCATCGTCCGCGGCCGTGAAATCGAACTCAGCTGGGACGGGGAATTGAGGGACAGCACGACGTACGTGGTGCAGTTTGGGGACGGCATCGCGGACGTGAACGAAGGCAACCCCGCCGTGAACCTCGTTCACGCCTTTGCCACGGGGTCGCGGCTGGACACACTTTCGATACAAGGCGCCGTGAGGGACGCCCAAGAGGGCACCCCACAAGCCAACCTCCGGGTGCTCCTGTACGGAGCTGACCTTCCCTTGGACAGCATCCATGCCGGGGCGTCTCCCCAGTACGTCGGGGTGACCGACAAGGACGGCCTCTTTGAAGTGGGGTACTTGCCAGCAGAGGCGTTTCGCGTCCTCGCCATCGACGACGAAAACCGGAATTACCGTGTGGATGCGGGCGAGCGCGCGGCCCTTGGCCCGGCGGCGGCCCAGGCGGGGGACACCACCCTGCACGTGCTGCGCGCGGGGGACACCCCCGGACCCCGAGCGCCCTATCTGGCCGAAGCCACCCGCGATTCCACGGGATGGGCTTCGTGGAAATTGAGCGAGACGGTTCAACCCGGCGATTCCCTGTCCTGGGGAACCGCAACAGACCTCGTTTTGATGCCTGCGGAAGGCGATCGGGTGCAAGCTTGGGGGTGGAGCGAGGCGCTGGACAGCGTGGCGTTGCCATTGGTTTGGCATCACACCCCCGATTGGCCGCAAGGGGAGTGGACCACCGACACGTTGGATGTGCCCCAACCGCGGTTGAAGCCCACCAAAGACCTCATTTTGACGGGCAAGCCGCTCGGCAAACAACGACCAGGTCAACAACCGAAGCTGACCTGGTCGGCGGCGCTCGCGGGCGTGAACGAAGAAAAGTGGGCGGTGACGGTCGACAGCCTTCCTGTCGCATCCGACCTTTTTTCCGCTTGGCCCTCCACCCAAGTTGTGCTCAACGCCCCGGCTCTACAACGCCCCGGCGCGCAGGTCGAAGTGACGGTGTTTCCAGGTGGACTCATCCGTGCAGGTCGTCCCGACGAGGTGCTTCCCGTCGATACTGTGGAGTTGGTGTGGAGCGTGCTCCCCTTGGACGCCCTCAGCGAGTGGACGCTGCAGCTTGAAGGGGTCGCGTGCCCGGGTTTGGTCGAACTCACCAACGCCAAGGGGGAACGGCTCGACGTCGTGCCTGTGCGCTCGGACACAACGCTGACCTGGACGCATTTGATGCCGGGCAGGGTGCGCGCGACGTGGTGGGGAGACCTGGACGGAGACGAGGTGTGGCGCGACGTGGACCCCATAACGTGGCGCAAGCCTGAACCTGTCGTGCGCATGGAGCCCGTCGAGTTGCGGGCGAATTGGGTGATGGAATCGACGTGGACGCTGGATTCGGCGGCCTGCGACATGCCTTGAACGGCCCCGGCCTGCGACATGCCATAAGCAGGCCGCGTGCGACACGACTCCATCGTGTTGCGCACGGAACGCCCAATGCGCCGCCCCGGCGGTCTCCAAGAATCAGCTGTTGATGTCGAGGAATTTCTTCACGGCATCCAAAGACCCAAACACCACGAGCGTGTCCGTCGCCTCGATGGTCGTGTCGGGCTTGGGAACCCCTAAGATGTGCTCACGCATGCAAGGCTCGCCATCCGCTCCGATTTCCTCGAATTCACGGCGGATGGTGATGAGGCGGAGTTCGTACCGGTTGGCGAGTTCGAGGTCCTGAAGCTGACGGCCGTGGCAGGCAGTCGGTGCCTTGAGTTCGGCGATTTCGTAGTCGTCAGGCAAGGAGAGAAATCCGCGGATGTTGGGATTGATCAAGCGCTCGCTGACGACTTCCGCGACCTCGCTCTCTGGGCTCAGGATTTCCGTGACACCCAAGCTGCTGAGGATGCGTTGTTGGTTGGCATCGTTGGCGCGCACAATCACGCGAGGCAAGCCCAAATCCAACAAGTTCAGCGTCGTCAACACCGTCGCTTCAAAATTCTCACCGATCGCAACCACCGCCGCGTCGAGGTCTTGAACGTGTTGGGCGAGCAGGGCTTTTTTGTCCGTCGAGTCCAACGTCACAGCCAGGCTCACTTCCTCCTTCAGGAGCTCCGTGCGGTCAGAGTCGGAATCAAAAGTGAAGACTTCCGCGCCGCGACGGGCGAGGGACAAGGCGATTTGGGTGCCGTAACGGCCTGCGCCAAACACCGCGAAACGGGAACGTGCCATGCCGCAAAGGACGAAAGAAATTCCTACACTCCGTTCAAACGGCGTGACCGAGTTCCCGCAGTCCCGTTTCCAACACCTGCGCAAACCGAACGAGGTCCTCGAAGCTGTTGTACAGCGGCACAGGGGCCATGCGAATCACGGCGGGCTCGCGCCAATCGACGATGACGCCGTGGGCCATGAGGTGGTCGAAGAGCGAGCGTCCGTAGCCGTGCGCCACAACGCTCAGCTGGCACCCGCGTGCGGCTGGGTCGGTGGGGGTGAGGATTTCGAGGTTCGCCCCCGTGCGTTCCGCCACGGCGTGCACGAGCTCCTCGAGGTACGCGGTCAAGCGCAGGGATCGTTCGCGCAGCGCCGGCATTCCGGCCTCGACAAAAAGGTCGAGCGCCACTTTGTGCACGGCCATGTTCAGAACCGGGGCGTTGCTCATTTGCCAGGCTTCGGCGCTCGGCATGGGCACAAACTCGGGGTCCATTTTGAACCGGCTTTCCGCATCGTGGCCCCACCAACCTTCGAGTCGGCGAGTGGCCGTTCCCCGTCCGTTGGCGTCACGTACGTGGCGCTCGTGAACGAACACGCCGGACACGGCACCCGGCCCAGAGTTGAGGTACTTGTAGCTGCACCAGCAGGCGAAATCAACGTTCCAATTGTGGAGCTCCAACGGCACGTTTCCCATGGCGTGCGCCAGGTCAAACCCACACGACGCCCCCACCGCATGAGCCGCCGCTGTGATGGCCTTCATGTTGTGGAGCTGCCCGGTGTAATAGTTCACCCCGCCAATCATCACTGTGGCGAGCTCATCCCCTGCGTCCGCGATGGCAGCAAGCACGTCTTCGGTGCGCAGCCGATGCTCGCCCTCGCGAGGTGCGAGCTCGATGAGGTCGGTGTCGGGGTTGCCGCCGTGGAGCCGGATTTGGCTGCAAAGCGCATAGCGATCGCTCGGAAAAGCCTTCGCTTCACACAGAAGTTTGCGCCGCGTGCCTTGAGGCTGGTAAAAGCTGATCAGCAGCAGGTGAAGGTTCACCGTCAGGCCGTTCATGGCCACGACCTCGTGAGGGCGCGCGCCGGTCAAATGGCAGAGCCCGTCCACAAACCGCTCGTGGTAGCTGACCCACGGGTTCCGACCTTGGAAATGGCCTTCGACGCCGTAGGTGGCCCAGTCTTCGAGTTCGACCTCGAGGGCCTGGCGAGCGGCTTTGGGTTGGAGCCCCAAGCTGTTGCCGGTGAAGTACATCGTGTCCTTGCCCTCGTGCTGAGGAAGGTGGAAGCTCTCGCGGAATCGGCTGAGGGGGTCCGCAAGGTCCAAATCGCGGGCCGCCTCCAAGGTGGGAAGCTCTCTCATGCTGGGCTAATTTCGCACTGAAATGGCAACGACCCTCCAACGATCTTCTTCGGCCGCCCTTTTTGACAAGGCTCAGACCTTGTTTCCCGGCGGCGTGAACTCTCCTGTACGCGCGTTTCAATCCGTCGGCGGCACCCCCCTGTTCATGGACCGGGGGCAAGGCGCCCACATTTGGGACGCCGACGGCAACGAGTTCATCGACTTCTGTTGCTCGTGGGGACCCCTCATCCTCGGCCACGCTCACCCCGCCGTGGTGGAACGCGTCTCGGCCACGCTGGCCAACGGCACGTCCTTTGGAACCCCCACACGCCTCGAAAACGAGCTGGGCGAACTCATCCTCTCCAACCACCAGTATGCGGACCGCATTCGCTTCGTCTCCTCTGGGACGGAGGCGGCAATGTCGGCCATCCGTTTGGCGCGCGGCGTGACGGGCCGTGACAAGATCATCAAGTTCGACGGGTGCTACCACGGTCACGCCGACGCCCTTCTCGTCAAAGCGGGAAGCGGCCTCGCCACCCTCGGCACCTCCTCGTCCGCGGGCGTGCCAGAAGCTTACGCCCGCGAAACCCTGGTCCTCCCACTCAACGACCTCGATGCGCTCGAGCAATGCGTGGCCACGTACAAAGACCAAATCGCGGTCGTCGCCATCGAACCCATCCCCGCCAACAACGGCCTCCTCATCCAGGACCCCGATTTCTTGCGGGAGGTGCGCCGCATCTGCACGCGCGAGGGCATCCTGCTCCTGTTCGACGAAGTCATCAGCGGTTTCCGCGTCGGCTTCGAAGGCGCGGCGGGCCTGTACGACATCCAGCCGGACGTGTTGGCGTTTGGGAAAATCATCGGCGGCGGCCTGCCGGTGGGCGCGTATGCCGCAAGTGAGGAGGTGATGCGCCACATCGCGCCCACCGGCCCCGTGTACCAAGCCGGCACGCTCAGCGGCAACCCCGTCGCCATGGCGGCCGGTGTCGCCCAGCTGTCCGAGTGCCTCAAGCCCGGCTTCTACGAGGACCTTGACCGCAAGGCCGCCCGCCTCGTTGACCCCGTCGTCGCCCATGCCCAAGCCAAGGGCTACAGCTTCAACATCTTCCGCCGGGGCAGCATTTTTTGGTTGGCGTTCTCGGACGCGGTGCACATTCGCCGCAGCGACCAAATCGATCCCGACAGCATGGCCTACTTCAGCAAGCTCCACGCGGCCTTGCTCGAACGCGGCGTGTACCTCGGCCCTTCCGGTTACGAGGTCGGGTTCGTCTCAGCGGCGCACACGGACGCGGATTTGGGCCGCGCGGCTCAGGCCTTCACCGAGGCCCTCGACGTCGCCTTCGCTTAATCGCGACTCAAAACCTCAGGGGCACGGCTCGCCGAAGCTGGCGAGAATGCCGTCAAGCAGGTCTTGCACCGTGACCGTGCCGTCGCCGTTGATGTCGGCGGTGCAGTTGGCCGTGCATCCGAAGTCTCCCAAGAACATCAAGACGTCGCCAATGACGATGAACCCGTCGTTGTCGAGGTCGCCTGGGCATGGGTTGCCGGGATCGGCATCGCAGGTGATGTCGGTCACGCCATCGCCAAAGAATGTCGCGACGCGGTCGAACGCATCAAGTCCGATTTCAATGCCCATCAAACGACCAGGCACGTCGTCGAAGTAGGGGTGAATCCCTCCGTAAATGCGGGACAAGCTGCATTCGTCTGACGCGTCGCGGTACGTCGCCCACTGGAGTTCGACGTCTACACTCGGGCCGTCCTCGAACACGAGGAATTCATTGGCCGTAGCCATGAACGTGCCCATGCCTCCAGGGAAGTACGCGTCGCCTGTGAAGGCCGTCAGGACTTCAGCTGCCGCCCGTGAATACGTGCTGTGCCCGCTGACGTAGCCTGCGAAGTTGGGGCTGACGAAGGAGGGGCGCTGGTAGGGTTCCCACGATTCGGCCAACACCCAGCCGACGCCGGCAAACTCCGTGTCGACGTTGTTGATGGCCGAACTTCCTTTCCATGCCCAAAGCTTGATTTTGCCTACGTTTTCACCAGTCGCGCCGGCCAACGGATCGCCCGCCTCCACGGTCTCGATGGACCCTGCCACGAGGGGAAGCCCTCCGGGGTGGTAGTTGGCCGCACCAGGGTCGGTGCTTTGGCCGAGCTCGGCCATGCCGCGAATTGCCGTGATGGGGCGGGACGTGTCGTACCAGCCCTTGACGCCCCACGCCGAGATGGCGCAGTCGTGCATCGCGGATCCGAGGGCGAGGTAGGACTTGACGTCCCACTCGAGGTCGGTCAGGATGTCGCCCTGGCCTTGGAATTGCTTGACGAGCTGGGGGTGATCGTTCACGTAGTTGAGGATGGTGAACCAGTGACCAGGAGGGGTTTCCGAATCGGGACCGTCCGCCCAAAACTCCGCCAACACCCGAGCGTAGTCCCCTCGAGGCACCATGTTGGGCGCGTAGGCCGCTCCCGTCGTCGGGTTCACAGTGTGACCTGGGCTTGGCGACCCGCCGTTGGTGGCGTCGTACAGCGAGGCGTACGTCTCGAGGGTGGTGGGGTAGTCCGCGCGGTTGCCGATCGAAGCGGGGCTGATGTCCCACATGACGCCGTCGGTGGGGTCGAGCATGCCGGACCAAAGCGCCACCATGCTGTGACCGTCCACGTAGATGTCCGAGGTTCCAGAGCCGTCCATGGCGTGCATGGCGGGCTGGCCGGGGTCGTGGTAGACCTTGTATTCGAATCCATCCCGCGTGTACGAATTCAAGTCGGCATCGGTGAGGGCCCACGACGTCACCTGGCCCCACTCAGGGGACAGGAAAGGAGGGGTTTCGCCTGGGATGGCGTTGCCACTTTGGTCAATGAACAAGTCCAGCGTCAGCGGCTGCCAACGGTTCATGTCCACCACGGTTTCGTTGCCCGGCAAGTCGACAATGAGGGCTGGATTGACCGGGGTGTAGGAGGTGTTGGTGTAGCCGTTTTGTTCGTTCGACCCGTCTTGGAGCCCAAACGCAATCAGCTGCTCCGCCAGGTAGTTGCCCAGGGCACGGCCGTCTCCGGTGCTGTAGTCGGTGCTGGTGAAGGCGATGTCGTACCCGAGCGTGGCCATGTGCACGTCGTAGCCCGTGCTCAGGTTCGCCGCTTGCGGGGCTGCTGCAAAACGGTGCTTCAAAAGGCGGTACATGCCATAGGCGATGGCTTCGTCACGTGCCGTCGCTACGTCCGATGCAGGTGTGAACCCGTCAAATCCGGCCACGAATCCCGCGTAGTCCTGGCCCAGGAATGCGGGGCAAGCGGTCGGCTCCATGACGGCCCACGCGTCCCACATCAGCATGGAGCTGTGCCAAAGGTTGCGGGCGTGAACGGTGGGGCGGGCAAAGTCGCCGCGGATGCTCTCGAGGAGCATTTCGTTCCACTGGCGCGCCATGCTATGGTCGGTACTCACCACGGGGTACACCGCCTCTTCCGTGCAATCCGGGCTCGGGTTCGTCGGGCACACGTCGCACGCGTCAGGAATGCCATCGAGGTCAAAGTCAGCTGACCCTGCGACGAGGTCGCAGTTGGCGGACATGATGACGTCGTAGCCCGCGCACTTGCCGCTGAAAATGTCAACGAGGCCGTCGTTGTTGATGTCGAGCAACGCGACGTCGTAGCTGTTGGTCACCCAATCGAAGGCGGTGTTGCCGTAGGGGTCGCTGAAGGTGCCGTTGACGTTTTCGTAAATGGCCATGCGGCGGCCGCTGTTGCAAGGCGGGATGTCGACGTCCACGTCGGACACCACCACGTCGAGGTCGCCGTCAAGGTCGAGGTCGGCGGCGTGCACGTTGCCCCCAAATCCGTTGGACGAGCTGAAACCAAGGTTCACGGTGGTGAAGCCCAGGTTGCTGTCAGGGGTGTGGGAGGTGGCCGTCAGGATTTTGTCGCTGCCGTCGTCCACGACGTAGAGATCGAGAAGCCCGTCGCCGTTGAAATCCACGATTTCGAACATGTACGGGGAAGCGCTGGGCACAAGGTTCTGCCAGTTGGGAAAGTTACCTGCGCCGTCGTTGAACAGGACGATCACGCCGCGGGCGTTCCAGGGCGAGACGTTGTAGAGCGTGGTGTTCTTGATGATGTCCAGGTCGCCGTCGCCGTCCATGTCGTGGATTTGGCCTGCGGTCCCAAACGCGCTGTTCAGCAAGTTGCCTGCCCGCGCAGCGCCCTCATCCGTGAAGAAACCGTTGCCGTCGTTGATGAGCAAGAAGTCCTTGGCGGTGCCTCCGCCGCTGTTGACGCGGTAATTCACGAAATACAAATCCTGCGCGCCGTTGCCTGTCAAGTCCCCGGCCCAAACCGCACAAATCAGCGGCTGGTCGCTCGTCAAGGTGGGCAGGCGCAAGTCCGATTCGTCGGCCAGGCCAAGCCAGTTGCCGCTCGCATCTTCGCCGAGGTTCATGTACAGCATGGGCTGCTGGTTGAACGTGTTGACAATCACCACGTCGTCCCACGTGTCGCCGTCCACGTCCACCGTGTACACGTCACGGGCGAAGCTGGGGTTGGAGATGAACTCCGGCGCCAACTCAGCCGTCAAGTCCACGAGCACGCCCTCTTGGTTGATGAGAAGCAGGTCGGTTTTCGCAGGTTCTGTTGCCGCTGAGAACGGTTCCTTGCGGACCACGATGACGTCCGTCCAACCGTCCTTGTTGAGGTCGGCAGGCCAAATGTCCTTCTCCTCGTCGTCCGAGGTGGCGACGCTTGTCAATTGCAAACGGGAGTCGGTTTGGATGTCCCAATCAAGCCACTGTGCATTCGCAGGGAACACCGAGCAGAGAAGGAGCATCGCCCCCAAAAAGGGCGCGAGGTGGAGGGAAAAACGCATCATTCGACGAAGTCTTGTCATTCAACTTGGGTATGGACGTCCAAATTTTTGGCGACCAATCGGTAGGAAAATACGACAAACTGCGCACAAGTTTTGTTGCACGACGTGTGGGAGATGCTCAAATCAGGTCGTAAGCCGCGTGCAGAAGAGGCAGCCAAAGCACGCCGTCGAGCACCAGTCCAGTCCATCTTTCACGCTCCCGTTCGGTCCCCTCACGCAATCCACGAGCCAGGAACGGGGAGGCCACAAGGGTAGCTGCCAGGATGGATTGGGCCAACAACAACGCGCTGAGATCAGGTCGGACGACCCAAGTTTCGCTGAGGTACAAACACATTCCAGACCCTAGCAACAACAGTGTGGCGACGCCCAGAGAAAGGGATGCTCCCCAGGCCATGGGAATCGTGGAGATGCGGTGTTGATCCACGGCCAAATCGCGAACGTCGAAAGGCAAGGTCAGTCCGGCGATCAGGAGCCAGCGCGACGCAAACAACCCGACGTTCACCCCGTCGAAAGTTGGTGTGGTGGCGAGCGCCCATGCCGTTGCGATGATCGGGATTTTCAACCAAGGTGAGGCCCTGAGGCCGCGCCGTGTGCCGGGAATGACGGCGTACAACAACCCCAGCACGCCTAACGTCAACAGCCACGGCACCCGATCGAGTAAGAGGAGTTCGTCCCAACGCCACGAGGTGAAGGCCACCCACGCGAGGACCCATCCCCCGACCATGGCGTTGCGATGCCCATCCCAAAACGCTCTCCGCATGGGCGGCATGTTGGCGGCGTCCAATCCGTGTTTGATGGCTCGCTGGACGGTGTAACCCAGCCCGGTGCTTAGCCCCACCCAAATGGCCCAAACGGCTGTGCCTTCGTCCTGCCCGGCCCACTCCCAAGAGGCCCAGGTGGTCATGGCCGCCGCACCGGCGATCCAGAAGTGGGTGAAGGACAAGGCGCGAACCATGGTCGGGCAAAGTTCGGCCCTCACGGACGCAGAGACGCGCTTGGTGGACGCGATGTTGATGGAATGCAGTGGCGTGGGGCGACGTAGGGCGTACTTTTGCGCTGTCTTTCGGAATCCCACACCTCCAATTCCCTGGTTCCATGAAGATTGGAAGCTTCGTTTCGCGTCATTTGGGTCCTCGAGAAGAAGACCAAAACGCCATGCTCCGCACCCTCGGAGCGCCCTCCCTTGACGATTTGATTGAACGCACGGTGCCCGGTGCCATTCGGCTTCGTGAGCGACTTAGCGTGTCGACCGCGCTGACCGAGAGCGAATACCTCGAGCACATCGACGGTTTGGCGTCTCAAAACGCGTTGTTCCGCAACTACATCGGCATGGGGTACTACCCCACAGAAGTGCCGAGTGTCATCCGACGGAACATTCTCGAAAACCCCGGATGGTACACGGCCTACACGCCGTACCAAGCGGAAATTGCCCAGGGCCGCCTCGAAGCACTCCTGAACTTCCAAACCACGGTGATGGATTTGACGGGCATGGAAGTGGCGAACGCGTCGTTGCTCGACGAAGGCACGGCCGCGGCGGAAGCCATGGCCATGTTGTTTGCGGCGCGCCCTCGTCCTCACGTCAAAGCAGGCCGGAACCGGTTCTTGGTGGATGCCGCGGTGTTCCCCCAAACCCTCAGCGTCCTCCGCACCCGCGCGGCCTACTTGGACATTGAGATGGTGGTGATGACGCGCGAAGAAATGCGCGGCGCGGTGGAGGCCGGGGACGTGTTTGGCTGCCTCGTGCAGTACCCCGACGCGGACGGCGAAGCGGAAGACCTTACGGGATTTGTCGCGGGCATGCAGGAGCGTGAAGTGCGCACCGTGTTTGCCACAGACCTCATGGCCATGCTCTTGTTGAAGAGCCCAGGAGCGATGGGCGCGGACGTGGTGGTGGGGAGCTCCCAGCGCTTTGGCGTCCCGATGGGCTACGGCGGGCCGCACGCGGCCTTCTTCGCCGCCCGCGAAGAATTCAAGCGCCACTTCCCGGGCCGCATCATCGGCGTTTCGGTCGACCGCCTTGGCCAACCGGCCTTGCGCATGGCGCTTCAGACCCGCGAACAACACATCCGCCGCGACAAGGCCACGTCCAACATCTGCACGGCCCAAAGCCTCCTCGCAGTCATGGCATCCATGTACGCGGTGTACCACGGACCGGAGGGGTTGCGCGCCATCGCTGAGCGCATCCACACCCACACCCGCGCCCTCGCCGTGGCGTTGGGCGCGTCGGACCATTTGAAGGTGGTCAACTCGTGTTACTTCGACACCCTGAAGATCCGCGTGGAAGGAGGTGAAGATGCGATGAAAGCCCTCCGAGCTCGTGCCGAATCCAAGCGCGTGAACCTCCGCTACTTCGCCGACGGCGAACACGTCGGGGTGTCTCTGAACGAGCGCACCAACGACCAGGACTTCACGACGTTGTGCTCCGCCCTCGGCGTGAGCCCAGTGCAAGGCGTGGGGTACGAGGCGACGTTCCTCGGACCACTTGCACGTGAAGTGGACTACCTGCACCATTCCGTCTTCAACCGCTACCGCTCGGAGACGGAAATGATGCGCTACATCAAGCACCTCGAAAACCGAGACCTGAGTTTGACGCACGCGATGATTCCGCTGGGTTCGTGCACGATGAAACTCAACGCGGCCACGGAGTTGATTCCCATCACTTGGGCGGCCTTTGCCGAATTGCACCCGTTCTGTCCGCCCGACCAGGCGCGCGGAACTCGAGCCATGCTTGCGGAACTCGAAGCGGACCTTGCGGAAATCACGGGGTTTGCGGGCGTGTCCCTGCAGCCCAACAGCGGAGCGCAAGGGGAATTCACAGGGCTGATGGTCATTCGGGCGTACCACGCGGCGCGCGGCGAGTCGCACCGCGACGTGTGCCTCATCCCCAACAGTGCCCACGGCACCAACCCGGCCAGCGCAGTGATGGCCGGCATGAAGGTGGTGGTGGTCGGCTGCGACAAGCACGGCAACATTGACGTCGAGGACCTGAAGGCCAAGGCGGAAACGCACAGCGCCAACCTCGGAGCCCTGATGATCACGTACCCGTCGACGCACGGGGTGTTTGAATCATCGGTCCTCGAAGTGACGGAACTGATTCACGCCCACGGAGGCCAGGTGTACATGGACGGCGCCAACATGAATGCGCAGGTCGGACTCACCAGCCCCGGCATGATCGGCGCGGACGTGTGCCACCTCAACTTGCACAAGACCTTCGCGATCCCTCACGGGGGTGGCGGCCCGGGCGTCGGACCCATCGGCGTAGCGGAGCACCTTGTGCCGTTCCTGCCGGGACATGACGTCATCCCTGTCGGCACGGAAAGTGCGATTGACGCCGTGAGTGCGGCGCCGTTTGGCAGCGCGTTGATCGCCCAAATCCCCTACGCCTACATCAAGATGCTCGGCCAATCGGGGCTGACCCAAAGCACGAAAGTGGCGATTCTCAACGCCAACTACCTCAAGGCTCGCCTCGAGGGTGCCTACGACGTGCTTTACCAAGCGAAGAACGGCACGGTCGCTCACGAGATGATCCTGGACTGCCGTGCCTTCAAAGAGGTCGGCATTGAAGTCATGGACATCGCCAAGCGCCTGATCGATTACGGTTTCCACGCGCCAACTGTCTCGTGGCCGGTGCCGGGCACGCTCATGGTGGAGCCGACGGAAAGCGAGAGCTTGGAAGAGCTCGATCGCTTTGCGGAAGCCATGCTCAGCATCCGAGAAGAAATCGCCGCCATCGAGCGCGGCGAGGTGGACGCGGAAGACAACGTGCTGAAGATGGCTCCACACACCGTGGAGGAAGCCACGGCCACAGAGTGGACGCACCCGTACTCGCGAGAGAAGGCGGTGTACCCCGTCCGGGACTTGCGCGTGCGGAAGTTCTGGAGCTCGGTGGCACGCGTGGACAATGCGTACGGCGACCGCAACCTCGTGTGTTCCTGCCCCCCACTTTCGGCCTTCGAAGAGGTGCTCAGCTGAGCGCATCCACGGCAGAGTGTTCGCAACCAATTGGCGCGAAATCGCGACTTCATAAGGGATAGGCTATTTTCGCTCCCAAATCTGAATCTAAAACCTTAATAAAGAACTATGAAGCAGTTTTACATGTTGGCCTTGGGTGGCCTAGTGAGTTTCACCGTGTCGGCACAAAAAGCATGTGCACCAGCGAACGTGGCTCGCACCCAATTGAACGAATCCAAAACCTCGACGCCTGTGCTTGACGGCGAGCGCGTGACCATTTGGGAGAACTCCATTTCAGATTGTTCTGAGTGGATGATGGGCAACGCCAACGAGCCTGGCGCCAACTTGGACTGGGTATGCGGACCGAATTTGGCTCCATCTGGCGACTACGCCATCGCGGGCATCAACTCCGCTACGGCCGAGGACGGCTTGCTGTTGTTGGATTCGGATGCAGCAGGTTCAGCAGTGGGCCCCTTGGAGAACTGTTGGGCCGACTTGGTTGTTCCCTTTTCTACTCTGGGCAACCCAAGTGTGGCTTTGAACTTCTACAACTACTTCCGAACGTATCAGTCGGACTCGGAGTGGTGCCTCCTCGAAGTCTCTCGCGACGGCTCGACCTGGCCTGACGTGAGCACCAACGACGAAGTGGATGGATTTGTGACGTACGATGAAGCGGAAGGCCCTGTTCAGGCGCGTTGGGATTTGTTCCAAAACCTCGGCGGAGGTGAAGCTACGGCGAACCCCGAATTGAAATCGGTCAACATTTCTGATGTTGCTGGAGATCAAGCCGAGGTTTACCTCCGTTTCCGTTGGGTTGGTTCTTGGGGCTACGCATGGATGGTGGATGACTTGGAGGCTGTGGAAATCCCTGCCTACGACGTGACGGTCGCCAACTACGAGAGCTACACGGACGAGGCGTTCACCAACCTCTACGAGTATGGCGTGTGGCCACAATCTCAGCTGCCTGATACGTTGTACTACGGTTGCGAAGTGCTCAACTTTGGAGACTCTTTGGCGACCAACGTGTACGGTTCACTCGATTTCAACGGAACCATGTTCGACGGTCCGGCTTTGAGCAGTTTGACTTCTGGCTCTGTGGACACCGTGTATGTGCCCTACGCGACGGATGTTGCTGTTGGAACCTACGACATGTTGTTGACCTTGAACATGGATTCGGTCGACGCCAACATGGACAACAACACGTCTGCCTCGAGCTACGCCGTCACCGAATACCAGTGGGGCCGTGACAATGGCAACATTTTGGGAGATAACACTTCTGATGGAACGGAAGACTACATCGAAATGCCCCTGTACCAAGTTCTCGAGGACGCCACCATTTACGGGGTGGATGTTGCAGTCATGGAAGGCACGGAGGAGTTCACGCCAGTGCGTGGTTTCTTGGTCGACGCGCTCGACGACCTGGCATTGACGGAGCAGTATGGAGGTGAAGTGGCCTCCTCGCCAGAAGTTGAACTTGTTCCTTCGAACTTCAATTCGGGAGAAGGCGACATTGTTTGGTACACCTTCGTATTTGATGAGCCCTATGAAGCAGCCGCTGGGGACCTCCTTGGCGCAGCCTTTGAGCACTACGGCGGAGCGCCTGTATTCATTGGACGCGGTCAACCTGTACCTGCTCAAACGGTGTTCGTTTACGGGCCGTACGGTTCAGGCGGAGTGTACGACTGGTATTACCAAACGAGCACACCAATGGTGCGCTTGAACCTGAACCCGGATGCTGTGACCACCACAGGTGATGTGACTCAGGCGGAAAACGTCGAAATGTTCCCAGCTTACCCCAATCCATCGGGTGACAACACGAACATTCGTTACAACCTCAATCAAGCTTCTGAGGTGACCTTTGAGTTGCGCGACGTGATGGGCAAGCTCGTGGAAACACGTGACTTGGGTACGTTGCCAGCAGGCCAAAACACGTTGACCGTGGAGACGTCCTCGCTTGGAGCCGGCTCATACACGGCTACATTGACGGTAAACGGCGCTCGCACCACCCAGAAGTTGATGGTCAAGTAACCGCGATTTGCACGCCCGCTGACCTCAGCGGGCGACAGAAAGGGGAGGCCACAGCCTCCCCTTTTTGGTGCTTGCCATCCTCAAGGCGGTGGTCCTTCTTGACTTGCGCTGTAATTTCCCGCCCAAACTGATTCACCTAAACATGAAAACACTCTCACTCTTCGCAGGCCTCGCGCTCTGCACGACGGCAGTTGTGGCACAACGCCCTGCCGAAATCACAAAGCCTGCTGTCCCCCAAGCGGTGACGGCGGAAGAAGCCACGGCGGCCCGAAAGGCTGGCATCGAAGCGTTGAATAACGTACGCGGAGGCGGCATGACCCTGTTCCAAGAGGACTTCTCCAACGGCTTTGACGGTTCCAACGGCAACGGCGCATGGACGACGGCGGACAACGCCGACAACAGCCTCTGGATTTGGGTTGCGCCCGGAAACCAAGGCTACTATGCCGACGGCACGGAGACGGGATCCGCCCACCCCGGTGGAGAATTCTCCACGGGCAACCCTCCGTACAGCAATTACTTCCCCATCGAGTCTACGACGGCGGGCAACGGTTGGATGGTGTTTGACCCCGATTTTTACAACTCCCCCATTGCTGATGGATACCAGGACACGGAAGGTTCATTGACGAGCCCTTCCATGGACTTCACCGGCATAGCCTCGGTGATTGTGGATTGGGAATCGTTCTTTCGCTACTGCTGCTTGCCTTACGCTCCTGTGTTCCTCGAAGTGGGAACCACGGTGGACGGCATCACGACGTGGACGACGTTTGACGCGCACGGCAGCTTCATCGAATCGACCAACACGGCTTCTGCCAACCCGCTTCCTGTGAGTGTTGATGTGAGCTGTGTGGCCGCGGACCAAGATTCGGTCAACCTCCGATTCGCATACCGCCAAGCCCCAGAATCACAGGGTTCGGGTTACAGCCACTACTACTGGGGCATCGACGACGTGACGGTTTCTTCCAACGACGTCATGAACGACATCGAAATCACGCAAGTGACCAACGGCGACGTCTTCGGCGTTTGGGAATACCGCGTGACTCCCGGGGAGCAGGCCATTCTGGAGGCTGACGGCGGCTTGGTGGCCGGCGTGATGTACCGCAACGTGGGATTGGAAAACCAAACCAACGTCGAAGTGCTCGTGGAAATCTTGGACGGCTCGGGTGCCGTGGTGGGTTCGACGACGGAAATCATCGATACGGTCTTCACCTACGCCAATGCGCCCACTTGTCCGGCGAACGCACAGGACACCTTGTACCTCGCCACCGGTTGGGAGCCTGCCGCGAACGGAACGTACAACCTTCGCATCACCATGACGGGTGATCAAGAAGACGCTACGCCGCTCAACAACGTGTTGGCCAAGGACATCGTCTACACGGACGACGAGTACGGCCACGATGATGAAAATGTCCTCGACGGCGAGCTTCGTCCACGCGAAAGCGACGACTTTGTGGATTTGTTCGACCCCACGGGATACGGCTCGTTCTACCACTGCCCTAACGCGGGTTCTGTGGCGTACGGTTTGGCGGTGAAGTTTGGCCCCAACTGCGGATTGGACATTGCGGGCGGCTACGACGACCTCGAATTCGAAACGCGTCTCTACACGCTCGACGGTACTGCCACCATCACGGACAGCCCCTTCGACGCAGCGTATTGGGTGTTTGACCCTGACTGGGCCAACCTCGATGGCACTACAGACATCGAGATCTACCTCGAATTCGACGACCCCATCGCCTTGGGCACCTTGGCGGACGATGGCAATTACTACTTCGCGGCCGTGATGAGCGAATTCGAGAGCCCCACTGAATTGACGGTGTTGGCGAATCTCAACAGCGACTCGGACAACAGCACCGGCCGCTTCAGCAAAACGGGCGACGGCAACTTCGTGTGGTTCGGAAGCCAAACGTCCACCCCTGCGGTTCGCTTGATCACGAGCGAGCGTGAAGCGGTGGAGTTGCTCGCCAACAACCAAGGCATCCGTTTGGACCAAAACATGCCAAACCCTGCTGCGGGCACGACGACGATTCGCTTCGAGATCGGCCAGAGCCACGACGTGGTGTTGGAAGTGCGTGACGGCATGGGCCGCCTCGTGAACACCAACGACATGGGCACCTTGGGTGCGGGTCTGCACACCGTGGAACTCAACCTCGACGGTTGGGCCAGCGGGTTGTACACCTACACGCTCCAGGTCGACGGCTTGCGCACGACCAAGAAGATGACGGTCAAGTAATCGTCCTTCGAATGACTTGGACAAGGCACTGCCCTACGGGGTGGTGCCTTGTTGCTTTAGGCTATTTTCGCGCCATGGGTTGGAAAGCCGCATTGAGTCTCCCGTTTGCCCGTTGGGCGATGCGCCGATTGCGCAAGAACGTGGGCCGTCCGACGGAGGCACAAGCCGGGGTGCTGGAGGCGTTGTTGCGGGGGGGCGCGAATACGGCGTTTGGGCGCGACCACGGGTTGAAGCCGGGGTTGACGGCGTCGGAATTTGCGGAGCACGTGCCTGTGCGGGATTATGAAGGCTTGAAGCCGTACGTGGACCGAGCCGTGAAGGGCGAAGAGGACGTGCTTTGGCCTGGCCGGCCGCTGTATTTCTGCAAGACAAGCGGAACCACGTCGGGGGCGAAGTACATCCCCTTGACCAAAGACAGCATGCCCAATCACATTGGAAGCGCGCGTAACGCGCTGCTGGGACACATTGCCGGCACGGGCGACGCGTCGTTTGTGGACGGCAAGATAATCTTCTTGCAGGGGAGCCCGGAACTGGCGAAGACGCCGGGGGGCGTGCACTTGGGACGGTTGAGTGGAATTGTTGCGCACCACGTGCCGTCGTACTTGCAAGCGAACCGGTTGCCGTCCTGGGAGACCAACTGCATCGACGATTGGGAAACCAAGGTGGATGCGGTGGTGCGCGAGACGTGCACGGAGGATCTTCGGCTCGTCAGCGGCATTCCGTCCTGGGTGCAGATGTACTTCGAGCGCCTGCTTGAGCACACGGGAAAGGCGACCGTGCGGGAGGTGTTTCCCAACCTGAGCTTGTTTGTGCACGGGGGGGTGGCGTTTGGGCCGTACGCCGAGCGGTTCCGTCAATTGCTCGGGTTCGACATCGCACGGGTGGAGTTGTACCCGGCGTCGGAAGGGTTCTTGGCGTACCAAGACGCACCTGGCGTGGAAGGGATGCTCCTCAACGTCAACGACGGCATTTACTTCGAGTTCATTCCCGCCGATCGCTACTTCGACGAGAAGCCTCCACGCCTCACCGTCGGAGAGGTCGAGGTAGGCGTGCAATACGCGGTCGTGTTGAGCACGAACGCGGGCTTGTGGGGGTACGACATCGGCGACACCGTGAAGTTTGTGTCCCTCGATCCTCCACGCGTGGTGGTGACCGGCCGAATCAAGCACTTCACCTCGGCCTTTGGGGAGCACGTCATTGCCGAGGAGGTGGAGGGCGCGGCGCAGGAAGCGATGGCGGCGCACGGGGGCGTGATCACGGAGTTTCACGTGGCGCCTCAGGTGACGCCCGACGAAGGGTTGCCGTACCACGAATGGGTCGTCGCGTTTGAAACGCCGCCGACGGATTTCGTGGCCTTTTCGGCGACGCTGGACAAGGCGCTCCAGACGCGGAACCCCTACTACAAGGACTTGATTCAAGGCGCGGTGCTGCGGCCTGCGGTGGTCACTCCGGTGCCGGCCCACCGGTTTACGGAGGCGATGCGCAAGCGCGGCAAGCTCGGAGGCCAAAACAAGATCCCCCGACTCGCCAACGACCGCGACATGGCGGACCTGCTTTTGGGCGCGAGTCAGGAACCTCAATCTGTTGCAACATGAACATCGTCGCCATCACGGGAGGCAGCGGCTCGGGAAAGAGCACGGTACTGAACGGCCTGAAGGAGCACTTCGGGGACCGCATGTCCATGCTGTCGCTCGACGATTACTACCGGCCCAAGAAAGTCCTGCCCGTGGACGACAACGGCGAAACGAACTTTGACGTGCCGGAGGCCATCGACCACCCCAAGCTTCACGCCGACATCCTGCGGCTGAGCAAAGGCGAGCAGGTGTCGTTTGAGACCTACACGTACAACAAGAGCCTGATGCAGTCGGAAGTGGCGGTGATTGAGCCGCGCGAGTGGCTGGTGGTCGAGGGCCTGTTCGTGCTGTGTTACCCCGCCGTCGCAGAGCTTGCGGACGTCAAGGCGTACATCCACGCCTCGCCCGAGGTGCGGTTGGAGCGCCGAAAGCACCGTGATATGACCGTGCGCGGCTACACTCCGGACGAAGTCGAGTACCAGTGGCACAACCACGTGCGTCCGGCCGACGTCGAGCACATTGAGCCTTGCCAGGCCACGTGCGACGTGGTGATTGACAACGATCACGACTGGAAAGCGGGTTTGGCCGAGCTGATTGAACACATGGAGGCCGTGAGCGCTTCTTAACCCCAAACCCCACCCATGAAAAAGGCTTTCACCCTTCCGACGTGCAAAACGTGTCAACGCATTTTTGACGACCTCCAGCCTGCACAGCAGGGGTGCGAGGTGGTTGACATCAAGGCGGAAGGCATTTCGGCTGAGGACTTGGACGCGATGAAGGCGCACGTCGGGTCGTACGAAGCCCTGTTCAGCCGGCGCGCGATGAAATTCCGCAGCATGGGCTTGGCCGACAAGACCCTGTCGGAACAGGACTACCGCAATCTGATTCTCGAGGAGTACACCTTCCTGAAGCGTCCGGTGTTCCTCACGGAAGAAGGCGTGACGGCCGGTTCGGCCAAGGCTGAAGTGGCGCGCGCACGCGAACTCATTTCGTAAGCCGTGGCCGCATCCGCTCCAGTTTCTTCTTCGGAACGCGCGCCTTGGCAAGCCCACTTGGCCCTTTGGGGTGTTGGTCTGATTTACGCGTACAACTACCTCGTGGCCAAGGGGCTGATGCCTGACAAGATTGGTCCGTCGGGGTTCATTGCGCTGCGGGTGGCGGGAGCAACGCCGTTGTTTTGGCTTTTGTACGCGTTCCGCTGGGAGCGCGTCGCGCGCAAGGACCTCGCTCGGTTGTGGCTGTGCGGACTGACGGGGGTCACCATCAACCAACTTCTGTTTTTCAACGGATTGGCCGCCACGAGCCCTGTGCACGCGAGCATCATCATGACGATCAATCCGGTGCTGGTGTTGCTGATCAGCGCGGCTTTACTAGGCACGGCCATCACCGCCCGAAAAGTTCTCGGCATCGGCCTGGGTGCGGCAGGGGCCATCACGCTGCTGTTGAACAGCGGCGGGGGAGGGCTTGAATCCCACGCGAGTTGGCAGGGCGACCTGATGGTGCTGCTCAATGCGGCGAGCTACGGGGTGTACCTCGTGGTCGTGAAGCCGCTCATGTCCAAGTACAGGCCGATCACCGTCATCTCGTGGGTGTTCTTGTTTGGCGGGTTGATGGCGTTCCCTGTGGGGGCGTCGCAGGCCGCGGCCATCGAGTGGGGTGCGTTTTCGACGCAGGACTGGCTGAGCGTGGGGTTTGTGGTGCTGTTCACCACGTTTTTCGTGTACCTCCTCAACATCTACGCTCTGGGAAAGGTGCAGCCCACGGTGGTCAGCATCTACATCTACCTCCAGCCCCTGTTGGTCGGGGTCATGGTCTGGCTGGCCGCGCAGGTGGGCGGGGCGGACTACATGGCAGACATGGGGTGGCTTCAGGCGTGCTGCGCCGCGGTGATCGCTACGGGGGTGTGGCTCGTGAGTGTGCCTCCCGGGGGGTGGGCGAGGATGCGGGGATAGGCATTCCATTTGGCCTGCGTTCAACGTACCTTGGGTGCCATGGCGATACGCAAACCCTTCAACTTGACGGCGTGGATCGAAGAGAACCGCGACCTGCTCAAGCCGCCCGTGGGGAACAAGAACCTCTACGTCGACAGCGGCGATTACATCGTGATGATTGTGGCTGGGCCCAACGCGCGGAAGGACTACCACTACAACGAGACGGAGGAGCTGTTCTACCAGCTTGAAGGCCAAATCACCGTCCGCATCCAAGAAGACGGCCAAGCGGTCGACATGAAGCTCGGCCCGGGCGACATGTACCTGCACCCGGCTGGCGTGCCGCACAGCCCGATGCGCGAGGCGGGGTCGCTCGGGCTCGTGATCGAACGCAAGCGCAAAGGCACGCCCATGAAGGACGGCCTCATGTGGTTCTGCGACGAGTGCAACCACAAGTTGCACGACACTTACTTCGAACTCACCAACATCGAGAAGGACTTCTTGCCGCGCTTCCGCGAATTCTACGGCAGCGAGGACTTGCGTACCTGCGATTCCTGCGGCCACGTGATGGAGACCGACCCACGATTTGTGGATTGACCGGAGCAACGATTTTGCGACGACGTCAGTCTTGACTTCAAACCCTTACGACATGCGTTTCTTGACCCTCACATTGGCCGCAATGGCCCTGGCTTTTTCAGCCGTTGCGCAACCGGTTTGCGCGCCGACTTGGCTTTGGTTTGACGTGGAGCCTGCTGCGGGCACGACGGTGGACTCGGTGTATTTCTGGGTGACCCCGCTTAACGGCTTGACGGTGGTGTACGCCGAGGGGGATTTGGGGTTTTGGAATGGCGGCACTTCGACGTCTGAAGCGCAGGCGTGTTTGCCTGAAGGCTGCTACTTCGTCGGGTTGACCGTTCCAGAAGGCGCGACGTGGGAAGCCCACGCCGACTTTGTGGTGGACGACCTCAGTTGGGAGATGACGGAGATGGAACCGATGTACGACGAGGCCGGAAACGTCACGGGATACACGTTTTGCGTGAACAGCGCGTGGGGAGGCGATTGCGAAGTGGCCATCAACACGGAGCTCGGCATCGGGCCCAATGGCGCGTATTTGTTTGAAGCGACGGGAGGGCCTGAAGGGGCGTACTACACGTGGTACGTGAATGGGTCGATGGCGCAGTCCAGCGACAACCCCTTGTTCGATTGGTACGACATGTTGGGCGCACCGACGTGGGAGATTTGCGTGCTCATGGATACGCCCATCGGATGCGTGGCGGAAGACTGCGTGACGCCTGCAGACTTGGTTCAGGACTGCACCCTTGAATTGGCAGGAGGCTTGAATCCTTCGGGCGGTGGTGTGTTTGAGGCGTTCAACTACCCCGACAGCGTGCTGATCAATTGGTCGATTGACGGGAACTGGTTGAATTTTGGCGGTCCGGTGTTGGAGCTTGGCCCGGATATGCTCGAGGGAGTGTCGTCCGTTTGTGCGTTCTACGAGAGCCCCGACTGCCCGAACGGAGCGTGGGCGTGCATGGAACTCGAAACGACCGGGGGAGGATGCATCGACGAGTCGCTCATCGATCCCAACATGGCCTGCATTGAGATTTGGGACCCGGTGTGTGGCTGCGACGGCATCACCTACAGCAACGAGTGTTATGCCACGTACTACGGAGGGGTCACGGAATTCACCCCGGGAGAATGTGGTACAACCGGAGGGTGTGAGCCCGTGATTGAAGCGTGGCCGAGTGACGTGCCTGGCGTTTGGAACTTCCAGGTTTTTGACGCATCGAATCCAGCTGGAGGCCCAGTATCGGAGGACATGGTGGAGTGGACGTTCAATGGGGACATTGTTGAAAGTGGTGACGAAGGTTCAATCCAAGTGTCGTTTTGGGGAACCAACGATTACCTCTGGGTGGGTTGCGCAACAGTGATGTGCCAAGGGGCAATTTTAGAAACGTGCTGGGAATGGCCCAATCCAGGAGACGAATTGGAGTGCGAAAACGTGGTGATCGCGGTCAACGCGGAGTGGGGGTCGGCTGCCGGCATCGATCCGCTTGAGCTTGAATTGGTGCTGAGCATGATGGACGTGGAGTTGGACCTCGACTTGAGCCAAATCCTGGAGGGCGGTTCGTTCAATGAGACGCTGTCCTTTTGCCTGCCTGCGGGTTTCTGCTACGAATTGGAAGCGGCCATTGGCAACCTCAACGAGCTCGAAGTGGACCTCTTTGAAATTGCGTCAGGTGTCGGCCAGGAATTGCCTGCCTGGCAGGACGTCTTGTCGGCGTTGACGGGTCCAGATGCTTCGTGGTCGGTGGCGCTCGGCGTGGACGTGCTGGAGGGTTGCGACGACGAATCTGGCATCGCCACGGATTCGGAGATGTGGGGGGTGTGGAGCTATCCCAACCCCACTTCGGGAGACATGACGGTGGAAGCTCCGTACGGCACGGCGATGCAGCTGCGAAATGCGCTTGGTCAGGTCGTCGATGCTTGGACGCAATCCGGGTCACGCGAGCTCCGGTCATGGAGCGACTTGCCGGCCGGAAGCTATGTGCTTGAAGCGGGACATGACGGCACTCGTCGCAGGGCGAACATCCTGATCCTGCGCTGATTTGGAAGATTGCAAATGGGGTTTTTACTTGCACCCCATGAAACTTCTCCAAACCCTTTGTTTTGTCTTGACGGGGCCGGGATTTGCCATGGCGCAGTCCGACCCGTTGCAACACGTTCCTCAAGTTCCGACCAGCCAACGTCTCGCGGTGACGGTGACGCATCGCGCCGTGGCCGAATTTGAATCGCACGCGCTGCACGAGGTCGTCAATGAGGGAGTGGAGGTGGTTGAGGCCCGCAATTTGGTCTTGACGCAGCAGGTGATGGGCACCACAACGTACGACCTCCAAACCAACGCCTCACAGGGCCAGCAGGTTGCCGGGATGGGCGACGCGGTGAGCGTGGCGTGGACGCAGAGCTTTCAGGCCAACCCGTTCAACGACCGCGGGTCGGGATACAACCACAACGACGGCTCGGGGTGGCTTCCCCAGCCGGCGGCGCGGGTGGAATCGGCCAAGACAGGCTGGACGACGTTGGACCGGTTGGGCAGCGGACGCGATGTGGTGATGGGGCACTCGAGTCCTTCGACGTTAGGGCTGCACTTCGCGACCTCCGAGACCGGAAGCGGGGTGTGGACAGATGGGGTGGTTCCCAACGCGTACACCTACGACGACCTCAGTCCCGTCGGCCACTTGTGGCCTCGCATGGTGGTGGGGGGATATCAGGACGAGTGCCTGCACGCGATTTGCTTGAGCTTGCCCAGTTACTTGGGAGGGGGGCCTTACGAAGGGCAGGAGGGCGCGATGCTCTACTACCGTTCGTGCGACGAAGGGGCGACGTGGGAGGCGTTGGCGCTTCCGGGTTTAGGCTCCGAGATGTTCTACGGCTTTGAGGGGGACCAATACGCGATTCATGCGCGAGGGGCCAAAGTGGCGATCGCCATCTTCAATGGCTTGCAGGATTCGGTGGTGCTCATCAGCGAAGACAACGGCGACACCTGGACCACGCACACGATCGTGGATTTCCCCGTAGACATGTACTTCATCGATTCTGGCCTGCCCGAAGGGAGCGCGGTGGATTTCGACGGAGATGGCTTGGCGCAGGAATACCTCAGCACCGATGGAGGGGGCGACGTGCTCATTGACTTGGACGGTACGGTGCATGTCGCCGTTGGAGCGATGCACTACTCTGACCTCGACTCCACGGACACGTCCTACGAATATTACCCCGCCACCAACGGATTGCTGTACTGGCGCGAGGACTTTGGGGACGACAGCGTTCAAGTCGTGGCTTACGCCCAAGACATCGACGGAAGCGGCGTGCTGGAATTGACGGACGACATCGCATTCTACGGGGTGAATCTGGCAGGCATGCCGTGCTTGGCGGTCGCGGAGGACGGAACCTTGGTGCTGAGCTGCGCCTCAGTGATGGAAAACCTCAGCACCTCCACCCAAAACTTCCGTCACGTCCACGTCGTCTACTCCTCTGACGGCGGGGACTCCTGGAATTCTGACGCGCCTTGCGACGTCACACCCGACCTCCAGGAAGACGGGTACGAATGCGTGTTTGCGTCCATGCCCGACGACCTCGGATCCACCGTGGAAATGCTTTACCAGCGCGACTACGAGCCGGGCGTTCACATTCGAGGCGACCTCGATCCGTGGGGTCCCAACGATTTGGTGCACTTGCGGTTCGACCTGGCTGAGCTGGCCGCCTGTGCCGACGTCGAGGTCATCGACGTGGCCCACGTGACAGATGTGGAGCTGCCAGAGGTGACGGCGTTTCCCAACCCTGCGACGGATGTGGTCCGGTTCACGGGGTGGGAAGGAGAGCCCGTGCGCGTGGTCTTGCGCAACGCCCTCGGCCAAACCCTGGCCGACCTCCCCAACGTCTGGCCAGGCGACGCCGTGGAACTGCCGCAAGCGTGGCGCGGCGTGGTGCTCGCAGAGCTCACGGGAATCGGCTGGACGGCGCGACCCGTGTTGGTCGTGAATTGAGCACTCCCTTCGCAAGGCGTGCCCTACCTTCGCGGGGATGCGAACGACGACGTTCGCTCCTACACGAAGACTTGAAACTGCATGCGTTTTGATCGCCTGAACAACTTGACCGGGTGGGCCATTTGGGCCCTCGCCACGGTGGTGTACTTCCTGACCGTTGAACCGACCGCCAGTTTTTGGGACTGCGGTGAATTCATCGCCTCCGCCTACAAACTCGAAGTCGGCCACCCTCCCGGAGCCCCGTTCTTCATGCTGTTGGCGCGCTTCCTGATGATCCCCATGAGCCCGGAATCGGCGGCCCTGGCGGCCAACGGCTTGTCGGTGCTCAGCAGCTCGTTCACGATTCTGTTCCTGTTTTGGAGCATCACGCATCTGGCCAAACGCCTGACCGGAGAGGCCCAGCCAGAGGGCGGTTCCGCCCTGGCGGTGCTCGGTGCCGGCGCGGTGGGTGCCTTGGCGTACGCGTTCAGTGATTCGTTCTGGTTCAGTGCGGTGGAAGGTGAGGTGTACGCCTTGTCGAGCCTGTTTACGGCGCTGGTCTTTTGGGCCATTCTGAAGTGGGAAAACGCAGCCGACCAACCCGGGTCGGCGAAGTGGATCATCCTCATCGCCTACCTGATGGGCCTTTCCATCGGGGTTCACTTGTTGAACTTGCTGGCCATCCCAGCCATCGCGGTGGTGTACTACTACCGCAACTACGAGTTCTCGTGGAAGGGACTCATCCTCACGGGAGCCATCGCATTGGTGTTGCTCGGTTTCGTTCAGGAGGCCTTGATCAAGGGGGCGGTTCAGCTCGCCGGAAGCCTTGAGTTGTTCTTCGTGAACGACCTCGGCATGCCGTTCAATTCAGGGGCCTTGGTGTACCTCGCGCTCCTTGTCGGGGGCATTGTGGCCTTGTTGGCGTACAGCCACAAGAAGGGTTGGTGGGCGGTCAACACGCTCACATTGGGCATGGCCATGGTGCTCTTGGGATACAGCTCTTTTGCGACCATCATGATTCGTTCGGCGGCCAACCCGCCCATGGACGAGAACGATCCCCAAAACCTGTTCGCCCTCCTCAGTTACCTGAGCCGCGAGCAATATGGAGATCGGCCCTTGGCCTCGGGCCAGTTTTGGGATACGCCAACGGTGCTGGACAAGCCCTACCTCGACGGAAAGCCAGCCTGGGTGAAGAGCTACAGCGTCACGCAAAAGCGGGGCCCGCTGAACAAGCGCGTCAAGAGCTTCAAGGGCGAATACGCGGCCCAAAAGTTCATCGAAGCCAACGCCGATCAGAAGTACTTCATCGTGGAGGAATACGTGGACAGCGGGGAGAAGCGTGGCACCAAG
>JAQCBJ010000083.1 GCA_027621555.1 Bacteroidota bacterium
CCGTAGTACAATGGATAGTGCGTGGGTTTCCGGTACCCAAAATCTAGGTTCGATTCCTAGCGGAGCTACTTTCTCTTTCAACCCTGATTCCCCTCGAATCGGGGTTTTTCTTTCCTAAAAGTTTGATTTTCAAAGTCAAGGGGCGTGATTTTGTGTATAATATTATGTGTGTTATACAAAAGATGGCCTATCTTTCTTTTTTAATCAATAAGCCATGTTTCGTTCTCTCTCCCTTTTGACAGCGCTGCTTTGCATTTCTTCGTGGAGCATTGCCCAAACCGACGGCCCACTCGGAGCCACCCGCTGGACGGGTGGGGCCTCCTGGAATGCCGACGGCAGCGTCGATGACGCACCCAATTCAGGCCCCATCAACGGAGTCATCCGTTGCGGCAGTGCGGCAGAAACCCAATCGCAGATTGAATCCACGGGATTGTACGACCCAAGCATTTTCGAAATTGATGTTCCCGATGGGGGATGTGTAGAACCAAGCTCAGGGAACACGGTTGCCATCACAGAGCCGACGGTGGGTGAGCCCATCATTTGGCTCAACTTCGACGTTCGCCCCAACGCAGGCACCTACGAAATCCAAATCAACGACAACAGCGGCGACGTCATTGCCTGGGCGCTGTATGCCTCCAACAGCCCCACGACAGGAACGGTGCAAAGTGCATTGACCGGTGAAAATTTGAGTGGGGATCCGACGGACTTGATGTTCTTGACGTGCGGCATCGAGAGCGCCAACACGTGGAACACCCTTCCCGTGCCCGATTTCCCGGATGCGACCAATTGCTATTTGGCGGTTTGGGACATGGATGCAGACGGCGATGTCCAAATCAACAACTTCAAGGCGCGCTTTGGATGCGGTGACAGCGACGTGGAACTCTGTGTCGTCGACATCACGGACGTCAGTGCGCAGTGTGACGGGGCCAACTACACGGTGGACGTCACCATTGAAGGCATCAACGGGTATTACCAACTCTCCGACCCCAACGCCTTGGAATTGCCAAGCCCCGCCATTGTGTGCCTGGGCAACATTGCCACAGGGGGAGACTTGTTTGGGACGTTCACCTTCACGTACGCTTCTGGCGTGGACTACGACATCACCGTCGAGGCCGTTCCTGGCGTCTCGGGGTGCTCGGACACCCCCAACTACGCGGATTGTCACGTGAATGTGACCGGAACAGGACTCGATTGCGCCATCCCAGGCTGCATGGACGAGTGCGCTTGCAACTACGACGCCTCGGCCAACGTGTCCGACGGCTCGTGCGACTTTGACTGCCACGGATGCATCTACGCTTCGGCTTCGAATTACGACGCCTCGGCCACCTACGACGACGGAACGTGCATCTTCGAAGGCTGCATGCACGACGAATGCGTGACGTACAACGAGCTCGCGACGCTCCAACCCGAGGGTTCGTGCGACAACCCTTCGGGATTCGCAGATTTTGACGCGAACGGCATTGTCCAAGTCAGCGACCTTTCAGACATGCTTCAGGCCTTCGCGGCAGCGGATTCCGATTGGAACGGCGTGGAATGGATCCAGGACGCGTGCAACGGGTCTTCCGTGGACGCGACTGGAGATTTTGTGGCCTCTGAACCTCAATGTGTATTGTCTGGGTGCATGTACCCTTCGGCGTTGAATTACGACCCAATGGCTGTCCAGGACTCAGGCGTTTGCGCGTTTCCTGGATGCACGGACATGACCGCCACGAACTACAACGTTCACGCCAACATCGAAGACGGCTCTTGCCGGTACGTTCAGTGCCCAGACTTCAACCGTGACGGATTGGTCCAAATCGGCGACCTGATGGACTTTCTGTCGGTGTACGGAAAAGTGTACGAATAAACCGAGCCCTTCAAGGCAGGCGCAGCGGCGTCAGGTCAGTCGTTGATGTCGTACTGGCCTGACGCCGTTTCGTATTGCTCGAAGATTTGCATGTACTGACCACCCAAGATGGAGGTGGCAATGCCTGCGCTCTCATTGAGAAGCCCGCCAGCCACGGATGATCGGTCCCCAGAAGCAACGTTAGAATGGCCGCCGGCAATGGTGCTGAGCGACCCTGATGCGCGGTTGTCTAGCCCGCCCAAAACGGCGCCAAACGAGCCAATCGCCATGCCGGCTTGTCCTGAAAACAGGGAGGCGCCCTGCCCAAGAGCAGAGTTGTTGTACCCACCTACGAACGCGCCGTTTGACGTGAAGGTGTGTCCTGAACCGAGCACAATGTTGTGCGAGCCTGTCCGGACTTCACCAGCAACAATCACCCCGTTGGGTTCGTGGTGCCCACCTTCGTTTTCATTGTAGCCAACAATCAAGTTGCCAAGTCCATTGGCTTCACCGTACGTCGATCCTTCTCCGTTCACCAGTTGCACATTCAGCCCTCCCAAGGTCCAGGTGTTGTTGGCGAAGGAAGATTTTTGGGCGATCTGGGTCAATCCCAACAGAGGGGTAAGGGACGCGATGGTCTCCTGTTGCGTTTGTAGCTGAGCTTCAAGGGCGGCGATGGATTCTTGCTGGGCCAGGACGAGGTTAGCCATTTCCCCCAACACATTCTCCAACACCATCGGGTCCATGTCCAAATCCGATTGGTAAAACCCGAGTGGATTGCCGAAGCAAATCAAAAAGGGGAGAAGGTCCCCGGCACCAACAAGGCCAGAACCATCTTCATCTGGGTTGAACGGATAATGTACTTGCGAAGGGTCTTGCGCGACTTGTTGGATGAGCGCCTGTTGGCAATGAAGTGAGTTGGAGAGCCCGAGTCCAACGAAGAACAAGTGGACAAAAGCGAAGGCAAGGGTCCTGTTTTTCATGGTGCTTTGGCTTAAGTGAAGTCGAAGATGGTTTGGTTATGTCCAAAATAAACGATTTTCAGACAACCACCAAATCGCAACAAAAAAGCCGGCTCCAAAACGGAACCGGCTTCTTGTGTCGTGTTTCAGAGACCGCCTCAGTTGCCCCAAAGGAGGAGGAAGTCCATCAGGTCAATGATCTGCACTTCACCGTCTCCATTGAAGTCTGGACAAACGTCGTAGCGGCACGTGTTGTCGTCCACAGTGGCCAAACGGTCGAAGTTCATTGCTTCCTCGTCCGTACAGCCCGCGAACAGGCAAACGCCGTTGTCTTGGCCAGCATTGGGGTCGTAGTTCAAGGCTCCGGGGTAGCTGCAGCCAGGAACGCCACAAGCTGGGTTCCACGGTCCAGCACTTTGGTTGGACAGCAGAGACGCGAGCATCTCTTCAGCCGTCAAAACGTCTACTGCACAGGCCGAGCCGACCCAATCCACGCCACCCCATGCTGGAGCCGCAAGAGAGTAGGCTTGCAGGAATTGCGTCAAGTCCTCGACTTGCACCATGCCGTCGTCGTTGAAGTCCGCGCTCACAGGAGCGTTGGAGCACCAATCGTCGTTGGATGCGTTGGCTTGCGTCGAATACGTCGCAAAGTCGCTGTCGGTGCATCCTTCGAAAATGCAGCTTCCGTCATCTCGCGTCGCACTAGGGTCGTAGTTCTCCGCCGTGAAGTACACGCAACCTGAGCATGACTCAAATTCGCAGCTTCCGTCCGCCGTGTTCGCAAACGGATCGAAGTTGCACGCACATGCATCCGTGCAGCCGGCCACTTCGAAGGCGCTGCAGTCCGCGAGGAGGCAGTTGCCTTCGCAGTCGAAGTTCGCCGCTGGGTAATCGCAGTATCCCGCGATGCTTGCTCCGCTGTCGTAGTTGCAGGCTTGTTCGTCCAAACATCCGGCACACGCCGTAAAGTCGCACGACCCGTCGTTGCTGTTGGCCGAGGCATCGAAGTTGCATGCTCCTGGAATCGTGCAGCCATTGAAGATGCACAGCCCATTGCCGAGCATAGCTTCCGGATCGTAGTTGTCAGCGCTTACGTCCATGCATCCTGCACAGCTCGAGTAGTCGTAACAGCCTCCCGCCAACGTGGCGTTGGGGTTGAAGTCGCACGCCGCTTCGTTCATGCAGCCCATGCACGTCGTGTATTCGCAAGTACCGTCGTTGTATTGGGCTTCAGGGTCAAAGTTGCACGCCACGGAGACGTTGCAGCCAAACACCACACAGCTCAAGAACTCACAAGGTCCTTCTTCACCGAAGTTGCACGCGTCAGGGTGGGTGCAATTGTCCGATGGAGCGACGCCACCACAAGGCGCGAACTGACAGCTTCCGGGAATGTAGAAGTTCGCATCGGGGTCGTAGTTGCACGCAAAGGGCAAAATGCAACCTCCCACCAACGGAGCCTGGCACGTGCCGTTGTCGTCTGTGGCTTGTGGGTTGTAGTTCTGCGCCTCAGGATCGGTACATCCGGGAATTTCGAATTGGTCACAGACCCCATCTCCATCCGCGTCGTTCACACACGTGCCATCGCAGTCCAAGAACAGGCCAGGAGGGTAGGTACAGAGGTTGAGGTTGGGCACGCTCGCTCCGGGGTCGAAGTTGCATGCCTCGTCGTCCATGCAGCCCACACACGACGCAAATTCACAAGCCCCGGCAATGAGGTAGTCCGCACTTGGGTTGTAGTTGCAGGCTGCTGGGATGTTGCATCCGCCCACCAAGCACGTGCCGTCATCTTCCGTGGCGTAAGGATCGAAGTTGGGGGAGTTCACATCGGTACATCCTAGAACTTCCAATTCGTCACAGGTCCCATCACCGTCGCTGTCGTTCAAGCAATTTCCATCGCAGTCGTACGCGAAGTCAGGCAAGTCGCACAGCCCGTTGTCGATGGTCGCCTCGGGGTCGTAGTTGCATGCGTCGGGGTTGGTGCACCCTTGGCAGCTCGTGAAGTCACAAGAACCCTGGAGTTGGTAGTCGGCGTCTGGGTTGTAGTTGCAAGCACTTGGGAACGTGCAGCCTCCCACAAAGCACGACCCGTCGTCAAAGGCAGCGTTGGGGTCGTAGTTGGGGTTCGTCGGGTCCGTGCAGCCTTGCTCGTCCGTGTCGCAGATGTTGTTCTCGTTCGCATCATCGGTGCAATCACCTCCGCAAACGCCAATGGCATCTTCTTGGTTGCCGTCGCAGTCGCAGTCCCCTTCAGGGATGTCAGCACATCCGCATTCGTAGATGGCGCCGGGGCCTCCGCACACTCCGCAATCGTCGAGGGTTGCACATGAACCGTCGTCGAAGGTTGCTTCGCTGTTGTAGTTGCAGGCAGCTGCATCTGTACAGCCCTCCACTTCTTCGGCGTCGCACAATCCGTTGCCATTGACGTCTGCCGCGCAGTCGCCACCACACACGCCAAGCGCGTCGAGTTGGTTTCCGTCGCAGTCGCAGTCGCCTTCAGGGATGTCAGCACATCCACACTCGAAGATCTCGCCTGGACCGTTGCAGACTCCGCACGCGTCGTAAGCACCGACACAGTCGTCGACGTCGTCGCAGATGCCGTCCGCGTCGGCGTCTGACGTGCAGTCTCCACCACACACGCCAAGGGCGTCGAGCTGATTGCCGTCACAGTCGCAGTCCCCTTCAGGGATGTCAGAACACCCGCACTCGTAAACCGCTCCGGGGCCGTCACAGACGCCACATTCGTCAACAACGCCAAGGCATTCCTCCTCGGTATCACAGATGCCGTTGTCGTTGATGTCAGCCGTGCAGTCACCACCACACACGCCCAAGGCGTCGAGCTGGTTTCCGTCGCAGTCGCAGTCGCCTTCAGGGATGTCAGCACATCCGCACTCGTAAATCTCACCTGGACCGTTGCAGACACCGCACGCGTCGTAGCTGCCTACGCAGTCGTCGACGTC
>JAQCBJ010000084.1 GCA_027621555.1 Bacteroidota bacterium
GCTTGGTCCCGGCACCGTGGTGACGGATTCCCGCGTGAGCAACGCGCTCGTGGCCGCGAACAGCCGCATCGAGCACGCGGTGCTGGACGGGGCGATGGTGGGCGCGAACGCCGCCTGGCACGGCACCCCGGACGATGCCAGCATCGGAGACTTCTGCACCGTAGGCACGCCGCGCTCATGAATTTCTTCCGCACGACAACGGCAACGTGGATGCTGGCCCTGGCCGTCAGCCTGGGCTTCAGCAGCTGCCGCCTCATGTCGTCGCTTGGTGGTGGAGGCCAGGAGGATGCTCCGTACGGAAAGGAAACGCAGCTCGCCTATTTCGAAGGGCAGGCGCATCTGCTGAAAGGGGATTTGGAGGACGCGTACGCGAGCTTTTTGAAATGCGCAGACGCGGAACCCGACGAAATGGCGTTCCACTACCAACTCGGCAAAATCGACTTGGAACTGAAGCGCTACGAAGCCGCAGAACAGCATTTGGACCTCGCCGCGGAGCTCGATCCCGACAACACTTGGGTGCTTTACCACCGCGGCGAAGCCCGTTTGGCGCAAAGCAACGGCCCGGGCGCAGAGCAGGATTGGACGCCGTTTGTGGTGGCGCGGCCCGGCGATTTGGAAGCGCTTCTCGAATGCGCGGACCGTCTGTTGCGCGAAGGGCATGTGCTCCCGACCCTGAACCTGCTGAGCAACTACGAAGAACAGGTCGGGCACGACGAAGACGTGCGGACGGAAGCCCTGCGCATCGTCGAACAAACCGCCGACCCCAAAAACCTCGGCCAATTCCTCGAGCGCTCCCGGAAGGACTTTCCGGAAAGCGACCTGTTCCAGCTGCAGTGGGCGCGGTACCTGATGGCCACCGGGGATTTGGACGCGAGCCACGAGGAGCTGAAAATGCTGGCCAAACGCAGCCCCGATTGGGGGTTGGTGCAGTTTGAGCTGGCGGAACTTTGGACCCGAAAGGACGACATCCCTGCCGCCCTTCCGCACCTGAAACGCGCCATGTCCAGCGACGATGTCCCGGTCGAAAGCAAGCTGCGCGTGTTGCTCGGCTACGGCATCCTCGCCCAAGAAGACCTCGACTTTCACGCGCCCTTCACGGAGTTGCTCGAACGCATGATGGAGCGCCACGGCGAAGAGCCGGCAGTGGTGGAAATGGCTTGCGATTGGGCCTACCAAAACGGCCGCCTCGACGACGCCCTCGACCTCGCGCTTACCCTCCTCGAACTCGCTCCCGGATCGGTGGAATCGTGGACCAACCTGATGGCGATTCGGGTGGAATTGGACCAGTGGGGGGCCATGGCAGCGGACGCCGAGAGCGCCATTGCCCGCTTCCCCCTCGACCCGTTGCTGTACTACTACCACGGTTTGGCGCTTTTGGAAACGAAGCAGCCCTCCAAGGCCGTCAAGGCGTTTGAGGGCGGGCTCAACGTGCTTCTCGACAACCCCATCCTCGAAGGAGCGTTGGCCTCGTCGCTGGCCTCGGCGTTGCGCGATCTCGGCGAATTGGACAAGTCGGAACAAGCGTTCGAACGCAGCCTCAACGCCGTCGAGGACGCCTACGTCCTGAACAACCACGCGTACTTCCTGGCCGGACGCTACACCGCCGAGAAGGGCAAACAGCGCCTCGAGCGCGCCCTGGAATGCAGCACCCGCGCCAACGAATTGATGCCCGAGGAAGGCAACTTCATGGACACGCAAGCCTACATCCTGTTCAAGCTCGGCCGCCACGACGAAGGCCTCGAGTGGATCCTGCGCGCGCAGCAAAACGGCATGGCCGGGGACGCGGTCGCGTTGGAGCACGAGGGCGACATTCGGTGGGCCCTGGGCGAGAAAGAGGCGGCACGTGAGGTGTGGCGCCGTGCGTTGGAGGCCGGCGGTGACGAGAAGGTCCTGAACCCCAAAATCGACCGCCCGTGAGTCCGACCCGCTCCTTTCCCAAGATTCGCCTGCCTGGCCGAGGGGTAATGGCGGTGCTGGGATTGGTGTGGATGACCGCCACCGGGTGCTTGACCGGGCGACGCGCCGCGACGGCCACCCTGCCCGCCCGAGAGCCGATGGAGTTGCTGGGCGAGGTCGAAACGCGGGACGCGGAATGGAGCACCCTGGGACTGCGCCTTGAATCGACCGCCAGCGCCATGGGCAAGGCCGGGACCTTTACCCTGAACGTCCGGATGGCGAAGGACAGCGTGATTTGGATGAGCATCTCCCCCGCCCTCGGCGTGGAAGCAGCACGTGTGCTGATGACGCCCGATTCGGTGCAAGTGCTGAGCAAATTGCCGGGGTCTCGGTTTGTCTTTCAAGGGAATTACGCCATGCTTGAGGAGGCGGTGCAGGCACCGGTGAATTTCGAAATCATGCAAGACCTGCTCCTCGGGCGGCCCTTGATGCTCGATGCAGAGCGCGATGAGTACACGAGCCAGGTCGACGGCGATCAGTACGTGCTGATGAGCAAGTACAATCGCAACGTCCGCAAACTCGTCGGCACCGACGACAAAGAACTCGCGCCAGACGACAGCTTGAGCATCGTGGCGAAGGACAAGAAAGCCGAACGTTTGATCGAAAAAGCGGAAAAAAAGGCCGAGAAAAAAGACGAGATGTCCGAGGATTTGCTCGTGAGGCGGTACTGGCTCGACGGCAAGACCTACGATCCAGTGCAGGACGTCATCGACGACCTGTTGCGCGCACGCACCGTACGGGTCGAGCGAAGCGACTTTGACGACACCGACCTTGGCCGAATGCCTGCACGAGTTCGCATGACCGCGAAAGGACCCGAAGGGCTGTTTGACGCCCTCATCTACACGAAGCGCCGCCGAACGGGCCGCGCCTACGATTTCCCGTTCGCCATCCCGGAAGACTTTGAGCGCCGCACGGAACTTTGATCGAGTGAGCCCCGCCATGTGGAGGGGTGTGCGTCAGGTGCTTTTGGGGTGCCTGTTGGTAGCGGCTGCGCTGTTGTCGACCGGCGACGTTTGGGGCCAAACCACCGACAAGGAAGCCCTCCAAAAAGAGCGCGACCGCATCACGCAGCAGCTCAAGACCACGGAAAACCTGCTCAAGCAGGCCAAGAGCAACCGCGACGACGCGGCCCAGCAGGTCAGCCTTCTGAACAAGAAGATTGAGCTACGCGAAAAACTCGTGCGTCACCACCAAGCGACGATTCGATCCCTTGAGCGCTCCATGCGCGGCACCGACACGGAGCTTCGCACCCTGGAGGGCCACGTGAGCGCGCTCAAGGACGAGTATGCTCGGATGGTGCAGCAGGCCTACCGCATGAAGCTGGGCGCGAACCCGCTGCTCTTCGTTTTCGCCGCGGAGGACTTCAGCCAGGCCGCCCTGCGCTTCCGCCTTGTGCAGTCGTACACCTCGGTGCGCAAACAGCAGGTGGAGCAGATTGAGGGAGCCCAAATCGAGCTCGCGGAAGTCCGCGTCACGCTGAACGAAGAGCGGGCGGCGGTGGAGACGGCCCTGGCCGAGCAACAGGCGGAACGCGACGCGCTTCGTGCCGACCGGGGGGAACGCACCGCGCTTGTGGACCAGCTCCAAGCCGAGGAAAAGCGGCTCCGGAAAGCCCAAAAAGCCCAGGAAAAAGAACGCCAGCGCCTCAACGACGAAATCAAGCGCATCATCGAGGCGGAGCTGGCCGCCGAGCGGGCCTCGGCCGCGGGCGAATTTGCGTTGACGCCCGAAGGCAAAATCGTCTCCGAGGCCTTTGAAAAGAACCAACGGACCCTGCCCTGGCCCGTGATGCGGGGAGTGGTGACCCAGGGGTTTGGGCGCCAGCCGCACCCCACATTGAGCGGCATCACCATTGAAAACAACGGCATCGACATCACCACGGAGGCGGGCAACCGCGTGCTGAGCATTTTCCAAGGGACGGTGTCGAGCGTGTTCAACCTGCCAGGTGCGGGAACGAGTGTGATTGTGACCCACGGCGCCTACCGGACGGTCTACACCAACCTCGCCAACTGCCCCGTCAAGAAAGGCCAAACCGTCGACGTCGGCACCTTCCTCGGCAACGTGGGAGGCGCGGAAGGGGCGAACAGCGTGTTGCACTTTGAGGTTTGGAAAGTGGCCGGAAACGAGCGTACACCCGTCGATCCGCGCAAATGGCTGACGGCGAAATGACAACGCGGGCAAGGCCGGCGAACCCCTCGGCGCGGGGGGCAGAAGTGCGGTTCGCGGGACGGGGCGAGACCCGCGGAAATGCCGCGTTCAGGGGATTGTGGGCGGGTCGCAACCGACGGAACTTTCAGCCGTGAACCTCGCCCTCGTCGGAAACCCCAACACCGGAAAGTCCACGCTGTTCCAGCGCCTGACAGGCCGTACCGTGTCGGTGGGGAATTTGGCGGGCGTCACCGTGGAAACGGCGGTCGCGCCGTGCCGTCACAAGGGGGGGGCGTCCTGGGTCGTGCACGACCTTCCCGGCCTGTACAACCTGCACGCCCAAACGGACGACGGCCGCGTCACCGAACGCACGCTCCTCGACCCCACGCACCCGCACCGTCCGGACTTCATCATGTTGGTCGCGGATGCCCTGACGTTGCAGGGGCAGATGTTTCTCGTCCTGCAGGTCCGGGAACTCGGGGTGCCGTGCATGCTTCTTCTGAACCACATGCACACGACCGGGCCGTCGCGTGCCGAGCTCCGGGACCAAGCGCGCGAGCTCGAGGACGCCCTCGACATGCCTGTCCGGGTGATCAACGCCCACGACGACGATCCCGCAAGCTGGGTGAAGGAGTGGCTGCCGATTTTGGAGATGCCCAAAGCCTGCGCCGCGATTCGGGCCGTGCCGGAGTCCATGGAAGCCGGCGTTCGCGCCCTTCGTCCGCACCTTCCCGCCAGCACGCCTGGGCGGTTGTGCCACTTGCTGCGCATGCACGACGTGCCCCCCTGGCTTTCCGAAGCCGGGCAGGCCGCCTGGCGGGAGGCCCGCGCTACGATGGACAGCCCGTCTGCGATGCAACTCGAAGAAGCGGGCGAACGCATGGCGCAGATCCGGGAAATCCTTCCCGCGCCCAAGAGCGCGGTTGCGCCTGACACGACACGCTGGCTGGACAACGTCTTGACGCATCCGGTGTGGGGGGTGCTGGGGTTTGGGCTTATCTTCTTCGTGATGTTCCAAGCCGTCTACAGCTGGGCGACGGTGCCGACCGACCTGCTCGACGGCTGGATGGCGAGCGGCATCGACTGGGTGAACGGCGTGCTGCCGGACACGTGGTGGCGGAGTCTGATCGTGGACGGCGCCCTTGCGGGGCTCGCCGGCATCTTTGTGTTTTTGCCCCAAATCATGATCCTCTTCGGCTTTACCTCCGTGTTGGACCACAGCGGCGCGATGGCGCGCCTTGGGTACGTCGGAGACCGGTTCCTGCGAAGGCTCGGCCTCGGCGGCCGCAGCGCCGTCAGCCTCGTGGGAGGGATGGCCTGCGCAATCCCCGCCGTCATGGCAGCCCGGGCCTTGCCCGACCGCCGGGAGCGCCTCGTGACCATCCTTGTCACGCCCATGATGACGTGCTCGGCACGGCTTCCGGTTTACGCCTTCCTCATCGCGTTTGTCGTTCCCGACGGCACTGTCCTCGGGTTCAACCGCCAGGGCCTTTTCCTGTACGGGCTGTACCTCGCCAGCACGGCGGCCACCCTCGTCATGGCCTGGCTCCTTCACCGCA
>JAQCBJ010000085.1 GCA_027621555.1 Bacteroidota bacterium
ACCTCCTGGCTTGGCATTGAAGCCGCTGCTGTTGGTGCCGTTCCATCCTGAGGATGCCTTGAGGGCGGGGCCAGCCGCGGTTTGGCCTCCCACTTCCGTCAGAAGCGTTTGCCAATCGACCGTCGTGGGCAAGTGCCATCCTGAGGGGCATACGGTCCAGGTTTGGATGGCCGGTGCGTCGTAAATGACCCCGTAGGTTTGGTAGCCTGAAGTGGCTTGAGCCGCCGACACGTCGTAGCCGTAGTAGTCCAAGACATAGGCGTGGGCGCCGTACCCATCCTCCCAGCCTTGCGAGGGTGGAAAGACCTCCGGCAAATGGCGTACGTTTTCGGCAAACCAACACTGGCCACCGATTTGGACCGTAGCGTAGGTGTATCCTTCAAATTCAACGCCTCCCCCACAATCGAGTTCGACGGCTGGAGGCCAAGGCAAGTCGTACGTGGCCAAAAAAGACATGAGATCCGCCAGATCAACGTGACCGTCTCCGTCGCTGTCGGGGTTGTACGTGAAAGAGGTTTGGGCCCAACTTGCTTGAAAAGTCAAGACCAAAACCAAGGAAAATGAGACGTGAAGGCATCTGTGCATTAATGAAAGATACGTCGAATCTTCCTGTGCTAGACATAACCGACCAGCGGACATCCAGCGACCCGCCCAATGTCCATTCGCACGGCTCGTGACGGTGTTGAGCGGTCTGCTCCTTTTGGGAGTGACACGGCGTCCGCGGCGAGAGTTGACTTGACGTTTAAGAACCGAATCGTTCTTGGAAGCGGTCTGCGACGTAATCGCCGATGGCCAGAGAGGCCGTCGCAGCCGGTGAAGGCGCGTTCAACACGTGGATGGATCGGTCGGTGGTTTCAATGCGGAAATCGTCGCGCGTGTCGCCGTCCTGGCTGAGCAACAGCGCGCGGACACCGGCGCGCCCGGGACGAATATCTTCCATGGTCAAGGACGGCACGAGCCGTTGGAGGGTCTTCAGGAACAGGCGCTTGGAAAAGGCACGACGGTACTCGTTGATGCCAAACGCCATGTTGTTGAAGAACAGCTTCCACGTGCCTCCGTACCCCAAAGCCTCCATCGTGTCGCGGAGGTCAAAATCCGTCTTGCCGTAGCCCTCGCGCTTGAAGGTGAAGACCGCGTTGGGACCGCATTCGATCTCGCCGTTCGTCATGCGCGTGAAGTGCACGCCGAGGAAGGGAAAGTCCGGGTTGGGCACGGGATAGATGAGGTTGCGGACTTTGTGCTTGGCGTGGTCTTCGAGTTCGTAGTAATCGCCTCGGAAACCGACCACACGTTCTTTCAAGGCCACGCCGTCCTTGCGCGCCAAGCGATCGGCTTGGAGGCCTGCACAAACCACCACTTTGTCGGCGTGGTAGGCACGGGCTTCGCCTGCAGCTTGGGTGCGGATGACGGAGCCGTCGCCTTCGGGACCGAGGTCCACGACCTCTTCGCCAAGGCGGACTTCGCTCGCGGGTTGGATGGCCAAGGCCGCTGCGGCCATCTTCTCGGTGGCCTCGCGGAAGTCGACGATGCCCGTGCACCCCACCCAAAGCGCCGCGACACCTTTGCAATGAGGTTCGATTTCACGAAGCTGGTGGGCGTCGATGCGTTCGAGGTTTTCGATGTCGTTCTGTTGGCCGATGCCGTGGATCTTCTCGAGCATGGGCAGCTCCGACTCGTCGGCCGCCACGACGACTTTTCCGCACACGTCGTGCGGCACGTCGTGCTCCTTGCAGAATTGCACGAGTTCCCGACGACCCTGCACGCAGTTGGTGGCTTTCAGGGAGCCAGGCTTGTAGTAGAGACCGGAGTGGATGACGCCCGAGTTGTTGCCGGTTTGGTGGTCGGCGAGCCGAGGCATCTTGTCAATGAGGAGCATCTTCCGGTCGGGGAAGCGCTTCTGGAGTTTGTAAAAGGTGGCCGCGCCGACAATGCCGCCGCCCACAACCACCACGTCATAAGAACCTTCAGGGGAACCGTTGTGCATCGCAGGCAAAGGTACGTCAGCCCATTTGCGCTCACGCTAAGCGTGCGCACAACAGGTCAACGGTGCTCTTCAGAGGCGCAGGCCAAAGTTGCCAGTCCGCCCAAAACTCTCCCGACACCCATTCCGCGAGAGGTTGCGGAACCGAATCGAAGTGCCGCATGGCTTGGTCGATGTTCTTGTCCCAAGCACGGGCGCACCGCACAGGGTCGTCCGGACGCACCCACTTTCGGCGCGTACCCTCGTCGAGGGGCTTCCAGGGAGTGTCAAGGTTGAGGTAGCCGTAATCGTCCGTCAACTGTTCGCCGGGCCGGATGTCGCGAATGGCCACCTCAAAATCGTAGGCCGTGCTCAGACAATTGCTCTTGAAACTGTGGTTGACGTAGCGCGCGTGGTCCCAGCAAAGGATCATTTCGTTTTTGGCGTTCTTGAACGCGAAATACTCGAGAAGTGCCTGCGTTGGGGCAGGCAGGGAAGCTCTTCGATGAGCCGTAAACACCTGGTCCAAGGGGTCTTGAACCCAGGTGATGGTTCCCTTGGGAATGAACGCCGTAGCGACCACTCCATGGCCAACTTCATCGCTGATGAATTGGACCCGCGTGTCGGGGTGCATCATTGGATGGCCGAAAAGTGCACCCAACTGCGCCCACTTGATGCCTATGCAAGGCAAAAAATACGCAAGCCAAACGACTGACTTATCTTGGGCGCCATGTCAAACGCAGCCGCAGGGAATCCCGCCCACTCAAAGAAAGTCCAAAAAGCCTGGACCCTCTACGATTGGGCCAACAGCGTGTATTCCCTGGTCATCACCACCACCATCTTCCCCATCTTCTACAACGCGATGACGACCGTTCGCGCGGAAGACGGGACGTTGGTGAGCGACGTGGTGATGTTTTGGGGCATCGAGTTTCTCAACACCCAGCTGTACAGCTACGTGCTCGCGACGAGTTTTCTCGTCATCATCTTCCTCAGTCCCCTTCTGAGCGGCATGGCGGATTATTCTGGGAAGAAGCTGACGTTCATGAAGATCTTTTGCTATGCAGGAGCGGCCGGGTGCGCGAGCATGTTCTTCTTCAACCCCACCCACCTCGAATGGAGCATGGCCTCGCTGTTCTTGGCGAACCTCGGGTTCTGGGGGAGCTTGGGATTCTACAACGCCTACCTGCCCGAGATCGCCCCTCCGGAAGAACACGACAAGCTTGGCGCGCGCGGCTACGTCATGGGCTACATCGGTTCGGTGACGCTGCTTCTGATTTGCCTCGCGTTCATCATGGGCGTGGGCAACCACCTCACCAAATGGGCCTTCGTGCTGGTGGGGGTATGGTGGGTCGGCTGGGCGCAGCCCGCGTTCCGCACCCTTCCCTCCAACCCCTACAACCAGCGTCCGGAAGGCAACTTGCTGACGCAAGGCTTTCGGGAACTTCGGGGCGTGGCCAAAGACCTGAAAGGCGAGCTGCATTTGACGAGGTACCTCGGAGCCTTCTTTGTGATGAGCATGGCCATCCAAACGATCATGCTCATGGCCACAAGCTTTGGCATCAAGGAGGTGCAATTGACCACCCCTGAGCTGATTGTGGCCACCCTTCTCGTCCAAATCGTAGCCATCCCCGGGGCGTTCTTTGTCGCCTGGTTGAGCGGCAAGGTGGGGAACGTCACGGCGCTGGGTGCATGCATCTTGGCCTGGTGCGGGGTGTGCGTGTACGCTTACTGGTTTGCCACCTCGAAAGAGGGCTTCTATGTGGCGGCGGGCGTCATCGGATTCATGATGGGCGGCACCCAATCCCTCAACCGCTCGACGTACAGCAAGCTTCTGCCCGAGACAGAAGACCACGCTTCCTACTTCAGTTTCTACGAGGTGCTCGAGAAAAGTGGGCTCGTCATTGGGATGTTTGGCTGGGGATACATCGAGGGTGTGACTGGATCGATGCGCAACAGCATCCTCGCGCTCGTGGGCTTGTTTTTGATCGCCTTTGCCGTGCTTCGGTTGGTGCCCAAATCCCACCGCGGTCACCTCACCCCGGCTTGATCCTGGGTACGCCAATTCACACCGTCTGCGCATCAAAAAAGGGCATCCGAGTGGATGCCCTTTTTTGGTGCCATGACAGGCACGTCATTCGAAACGCGTCACTTGACCAAGAAGGTCACGCGGCGGTTTTGCGCCCGCGCGATTTCGCTGTCGCGGGTGCTCGCGGGGTCGGTGTTTTCGCGGCCGCTCACCGAAAGGCGATCGGGGGAAACGCCCGCAGTTTCAAGGAGGCGCTTGACTTGGTCCGCGCGCTTCTTTCCCATGTCTTTGTAGCGAACGTTGATTTTGCCCTCGTTGAATTCGTCGTCGTCGCAGTGGCCGACGATTTCGAGCTTCATGTTGGGGTTGTCGTTCAGGATGGTCACCATCTCCGCAATGGTGTTCTTTCCCGCCGTCGTAGGCATGCGCTTGAGGAAGGCGTAATAGACGCCAGCGTCCTCCACCCGCTGCTTGGCCGTGGCATCGTCGGGCAAGGTGCTGGCTGAACCGAACACCAAATCCATGTCTCGCTCGTCAGCCGCACCGCATTTGCATTCGCTCAGTGCCGTGATCGCTTCCACCTTGACGTTTTCGATGTAATAGTAAGCCTGGGGCTGTTGCGCTTTCCCGGTGTAGCAGTCAGTGGCCGCAGGGCGCTTCACTTTTTCTTCGTCGATGCTCGCGTCTCCACCAAAGCATCCGATGATGAGGTATTCCTCCTCGCCACCTCCTGTAAACGTCCCGCACACCGTTTCCCAACCGTCCATGTAAATCATGGTTTTGTTGCTCTTGTGCTGAACATCCGGATTTTGAACAATGGGAGCGTCTCCTCCACGTTCAATTTTGCGGTCGCTCAAAATGGCTCCGATGTCCGGCACCGCGTAACGACTCATGTCCGCGAGGCTGATGTCAAAGGACACGCAGTACATCTGGTTTTCTTCAAGCTTTTCCGTGAGCTGAACCTGGAGGTACGAGCGCTTGAGCTTGGGACTCTTGCTGTACGCGCGGAAGCCGGCGTAGAAATCTCCGTCTTGGGGTTCTTGGTAACCGTAGTCATTGCAAGGCGCGGTGACCCTGCTTTCCTTCTCCCGGACCATAAAGAGGTCTGGCGACACGTCCGTTGCGCCGCTCCATTCAAGCGTGACCGCGTTGACAAGGCCAAACGTCTTGATGTCCTTCTCCTTGGTGTCCTCGGCAACTTGCTCAAAGCTGGGGTTGGGGACGAGGTTTTGGGCTTGAAGGCCCTGGAAGGCCAGCGCCGAAGCGAGGGCCATGCCGGCGCGCGTCGCGCGCACGATGGTGGTATTCAGAATCATGCAGATGTGGTTGTTTCTCGTTCAGTTGCAGGCACGTACTCCTTCACCGCCTGGACAAACGCACGACCGTGGTCGGCCGGGATGTCGGGGTACAAACCGTGGCCCAAGTTAGCGATGGTCCGTTGGATGCCCAATTCATGCAGCATGCGATGTGTTTCTGCACGAATGATGCCAGGATCCGCATAAAGCACGCTCGGATCGAGGTTTCCTTGGAGGACTTTGGGGCCGCCGGGGGCGTTGTTGGCGAGGTCGCGCGCGCAACGGCGGTCGGTTTGCCAATCAAGGCCCAGGGTGGTGCACGGCAAGGTGGCGAGGTCGCCGAGAAAATGACTTCCGCCCTTGGCAAA
>JAQCBJ010000086.1 GCA_027621555.1 Bacteroidota bacterium
GACGGTGGCCGTGTACAGCGAGGCCGACGCGGACGCACCTTTTGTGCGTGCGGCCGACGAGGCCGTGTGCGTGGGGCCTGCGCCCAGCAACGAGAGCTACCTGATCGTGGACCGCATCGTGGAGGCTGCCCGTTCGACGGGGGCCGACGCCATTCACCCCGGTTACGGGTTCTTGAGCGAGAACGCGGAGTTTGCCGAGGCCGTGGAGAAGGCAGGGATTGCGTTTGTGGGTCCGCATCCTCATGCGATTCGGGTGATGGGTTCGAAGTTGGCGGCCAAGGAGGCCGTGGCGGCGAGGAACATTCCGATGGTGCCCGGTACCGAAGGTGCCGTAGCGGATCCCGCCGAGGCCAAACGCGAAGCCGAGCGCATCGGATTCCCCCTTCTCATCAAGGCCAGTGCTGGCGGCGGTGGCAAGGGCATGCGCGCCGTCCACGACCCCTCGCAACTGGAGGGCGAATTGCAGCGCGCGATTTCCGAGGCGGAGCGGTCGTTTGGCGACGGGGCCGTCTTCATCGAACGCCTCGTGCAACAGCCTCGTCACATCGAGATTCAAGTATTGTGTGACTCGCACGGAAACGCGGTTCACTTGTTTGAGCGCGAATGCAGCATCCAACGCCGGCACCAAAAAGTCGTCGAAGAGGCCCCCTCGGCCTTGCTTGACGACGCGTTGCGGGCGGAGATGGGCCAGTGCGCCATTGAAGTGGCCAAGGCCTGCGACTACGTCGGGGCCGGGACGGTCGAGTTTTTGGTCGACGCCTCCCGCGAATTCTTCTTCCTCGAGATGAACACGCGCCTGCAAGTGGAACATCCCGTGACGGAACTCATCACGGGCGTCGACTTGGTGCGCGAACAGATTCGCATTGCGGAGGGGCACCCCCTCTCCTTTTCCCAGGACGACCTGAAAATCCAAGGCCACGCGCTCGAATTGCGCGTCTACGCCGAGGACGTCGCGGGCGGGTTTTTGCCCAGCACCGGCACGCTCACGCGCTACCGCCCGCCCGTCGGGCCGGGCATCCGCGTGGACGACGGCGTCGAGGAAGGCGGAGAAGTGAGCATGCACTACGACCCGATGCTGGCCAAGTTGTGCACGCACGGCCCCACCCGCGAAGCGGCCATCGAGCGCATGCTTCGCGCCATTGACGAGTACGAGGTTCACGGCGTGGACACGACCCTGGACTTTGGGCACTTCGCGGTGAACCACGAGGCGTTCCGCTCGGGCAACTTCGACACCGGCTTTGTCGGCGAGCACTTCACGCCCGAGAAACTCCAGCGGGACTTGCCGTGCGACGACGACACGGCCGCGGACTTGATCCTCGGAGCCATCGATCGCCTTCAAGCGAGCGACTCAGAAACGGAGATTCAGCCCGCCGTCAGTGCGTGGCGGTTGCGCACGCGCTGAGCGCGAAGGACGCCGTCCTGCCAACGGCGCGGAGTGAGCGTTAGGCCCCGAATTCTTGTCGCCAGCGCGCTTCGAGGCGCGTGAGGCCTTCCACTGCCCCGCACCGGTGCAGTTCGACGCGCCCCCCACCTTCGAGGGGCGTGTTGGGGTCGACGACGTGAACAGGTGCGGACGGAGGCGCATAACCGACAAGGCCCGCTGCGGGATAGACTTGCAGGGAGGTGCCGACCACGATGACCACGTCGGCCGTTTGCACGAGGTCCATCGCCGGGTCGATCATGGGGACGGATTCCCCAAACCAGACAATGTGAGGCCGGAGCTGGGCGCCGTCGGGGCCGAGATCCCCGAGGTCGAGTTCGGTGCCGGGAAGGTCAACGACGACGAGGGGATCGCGGGTCGAGCGGGCCTTTCGGATTTCGCCGTGCAGGTGGAGCACCTGCGTGCTGCCGGCCCGCTCGTGCAGGTCGTCGATGTTTTGGGTGATGACGTGAACGTCGAAGAGGTCCTCAAGTCGAGCCAGTGCGACGTGGCCTTCGTTGGGCCGCGCATCGACGATCTGCCGACGGCGCTGGTTGTAGAATTCGAGGACGAGCTCGGGTTGAGCTGCGAAACCCTCCGGCGAGGCGACCTCCTCGACGCGATGCCCCTCCCAGAGGCCGTCCACCCCTCGAAAAGTGGCGATGCCACTCTCGGCACTCATGCCCGCTCCACTGAGAACGACCAACCTTGGACGAGAAGCATTCATTTGGGAAAACTACGCGAAAACTGCACCTCATGACGACACTTGTCCACAACGCACGGCCACGGGCAAGCCACAGCGTATCTTTGCACCCGATGAGCGAAAGACAATTCATTGTGTACGATTTGGAAGCCACCTGTTGGCGGAGCCGAAAGCCCCGCAAGGTGGAAATCATCGAAATCGGCGCGGTGAAAATCAACGAAAACCTCGAGGTCATCGACGACTTCTGCCAATTCGTTCGTCCCAAGCTCCACCCCGAGATCAGCCCTTTCTGCACCAAGCTCACGAGCATCGTGCAGGACGACATCGAAGACGCGCCTTTGTTCGACGAAGCCATCGCCAATTTTGAGGATTGGGTGGGCTTTGACGCCACGCGGTCCGTGCTGATGAGCTGGGGTGAATTCGACCGGAGGCAGTTCGCCAACGACGCGCGGCTCCACGATTTGGACTTGCCTTGGCTGAAATACTGGGCCTGCTTGCAGCGCCATTACAGCCGTTGGAAGGGTTCCAAAAACCAAATCGGACTCAAAAACGCCCTCGACATGGAAGGGCTCAGCTTTGACGGAACGCAACACCGCGCCATCGAGGATGCGCGCAACATGGCCAAGCTCTTCGCCCAGGTTGCGAAACCTCTGTCACTCGTCTAACCCACCCTCCTGGCCTACCTTCGAAGCATGCGCGAGACGTGGTTTTTGTTTCGGCACTTTTGGAAGGCAGATGTGCGCGCCCAACACGGCGTGGCGGGCCTTGTGCTGTTTGTGGTGGCGACGGTCTACGCCGTGTACCAAGTGGTGCGCGGTCGTCCTGAGCCCGAGACGTGGAACGCCATGGCGTGGGTGATCCTGCTGTTCACGGCGTTCAACGGCGTGAGCCGAAGCCTCGAAGAGGACCGCCCCGAGGTGCTCGCCTACTTGCGGACCACCGTCCAACCGCTGCACTACATGTTGGCCCGAACCCTCCACAACGTCGTCGTCCTTTCAGGCCTCGCATGTTTGGTCGTGGCGTTCATGGGGTTGCTGCTCGGGTGGGCGGACTTGGATGGCGCGCGGCTTTGGGGCTTCGTGTCAGGCATGGTGTTGACGGCGGTGGCGCTCGGGACGACCTTGACGCTTCTGGCCTTGATTGCGGCGCGGGCGGGCGCGGGGTTTGGGATGACTGCCGTGCTGGGCTTGCCCCTGGTGCTCCCCACTGTGCTCGTGTCGACGACCCTGGGTGGGGAATTGCTGCGCGGCGTACTCGTGTCCGACACGTGGCACAACTTCGCATTTCTTGGGGCCCTGACACTCGGATCCGGCGTCCTCGGGGCCGTCCTCTTCCCGTACCTTTGGCGCGCATCATGACGGCTTCACAACACTCGACTTCTCGTGGCGTTTGGGCAGTTCGAATCCTCGGACTCCTCCTTCTCTCCTACACCTTCATCATGACCTTCACGGTCCCGTTGGGCCCGGGCATAGAGGACGTCCGAGTCACGACGCAAACCGTCACCGAAGAAGGCGGAGTGTACGAACTCGAAATCGTGGGTCACAGCACACACTTTTCCACGTCCGCACCCATCGTGTTCCTCCGTCGCGGTGAACACACGTTGAATGCCTCGGCGATCAAAGCCTTGGACGACACGCATTTGAAATGCCGTGTGCGCCTCCCAAAGTACATTCCTTCCCGCAGCTACGACGTGATCGTCAACGGCAAGAGCGACGGGACCTTGAGCTATGCCAACGGTTTCTTCGCAGAAGGACTCGACGTCAAGAGCAAGGCGCGGTTGGCCAACGACGCGATGGCCTTCGACCAGCTCGAGGAAAAGGATTTGGGTTTTCATTTCCCCTTCCAGCCCAACATCATGGAGAGCATCCGGAACCTCATGCTGCATGTGCCCATGTGGTTCACGATGTTCCTGCTGATGGGCATCAGCTTCGCCCAAAGCATCCGCACCCTTCGCCTCGGCGGCGACGATGACCGCGATTTGCGGGCCGTGGCGGCGGTGAAGGTCGGGCTGTGGTTTGGGGTGCTGGGGCTGTTGACAGGCAGCTTGTGGGCGCGCTTCACGTGGGGCGCGTGGTGGGTCGACGACCCGCAGCTCAACGGCGCCTTTGTCACGGTGATGGTCTATGCCGGCTACCTCGTGTTGCGCGGATCCGTGCAGGACGCCAAATTGCGCTCGCGCTTGTCGGCCGTTTACAACCTCTTTGGGTTTTGCTTGCTCGTGGTCCTGCTCATGGTGCTTCCTCGCTTCACAGAAAGCCTGCACCCGGGCAAGGGCGGCAACCCCGCCTTCAGCAGCTACGACCTTGACAGCGCCTTGCGCGCCGCGTTTTACCCCGCAGTGCTCGCTTGGATGATCCTCGGCACGTGGATGTACAGCTTGGCGCTGAAGACGGAGCGGTTGCGAGCCCAAATTGCAGACGCGCGCTTGACGCGTTCGAGCATGCCCCTGCCTTTGCTGCTTGTGACTCCGGCCTCAACTTCGAGCCTCGAAGCGGTGTTCACCGCTTCAGGAAAGATGCCCGTCGTGGTAGGCGTCGCCGTCATCATTGTCATGGGCCTTGGCTTGTGGTGGGTGCGGGCGGTGCGCGAGCTGCGTCGCTTGGGCCGCGAAGAATCTGAACTTTTGAATCCTTGACCCTCTCCAACCCCTCGGAATGAAGCGCACACACATCGTCCTTCTGCTGCTCGTCGCCGGCCTCATGGGCACCTTTGTGGCGAGCATCACCAGCACCAGCCGGTCGGTGGATTTCGCGACGGCGTTTGCCGATCCGGGCACGGAGTACAAGGTCAGCGGCACGCTCGCGGTGGACTTTCCCGTGGATTACGACCCGCAGAAAAACACCTCCCTCACGAAGTTTCACCTGACCGACAAGAGCGGGCAGGTTCGTGAGGTTTGGCTTGAAAAGGCGAAGCCCACGGGGCTGGAGCGTTCGGAGAGCGTGGACTTGTATGGCAAAGCCAAAGGCGACCATTTCCAAGCCACGGAGATGCTCATGAAGTGCCCTTCGAAGTACAACGAGCAGAACCACCTCTTGGACACCGACGTTTGATGGAGTACCTCGGCGAATGGATTTGGGCGGCGTACCTCGGCCGCGTGTTGGTGGCGGTGGCGTTTGCCTCCGCCCTGCTTGCCACCGTGGGCTTTGTGCGCGGCAATTTGAAGTTGGGTCGCGTGGCCTTTGTGACGCACGCGGCCAGCACGTTGGGCGTGATTGCGCTGATTTTCGTGCTGTTCTTCGGCCACCGCTACGAGTTCCAGTACATCTGGAAGCACCTCAACAACGAGATGCCGATGCGGTTTGTGCTGAGCGCGTTTTGGGGTGGCCAGGAAGGCGGATTCCTTCTTTGGATGTTCTGGCACAACGTGTTGGCGTTGTTCATCCTGCGCCGGGCCGATTCGTGGCAACGCGAGGTGATGGCCGTGCTCAGCGCCATCGAGGCGTTCCTGGGCGTCATGCTCCTCGGGG
>JAQCBJ010000087.1 GCA_027621555.1 Bacteroidota bacterium
TCGACGCGCGGCAAGCGCAATCGGGATTGCTTCAAGTGTTCATGGACCCCAATCCCGAGCTCAGCGACAGCCTCACCTACGACATCACCACCTGGGCCCTGCCCTATGCCTACGGATTGGAAGCCTACGCCTTGACGACAGCGGTGCCTTCGACGGCCGATTGGGCGCCGAGCGCAAAACCTGCCGACCTGGGTGGCGATGGGCCGGCCTACGCGTACGTGGTGGACTACCGCACCGACCTCGGCACCCCGGTGTTGGCCGGACTGCTGAACGACGGTGCCACGGTGCGCGTGGCCAAGCGGCCCATCGTCGCGGACGGTGTCACCTACCCTCGCGGGTCGTTGGTCGTGACGCGTCGAAACAACGAACCGTTGTGGGCCGGCATGGGCGCGCGCTTGGCCGAGCTCACTGCCGGCATGCCTGGCGTGAACGTCGGGCGCCTCGAGAGCGGCATGGTGGAGTCGGGGCCGGACTTGGGCGCCGACGACGTGGCGCACATCGCGGCCCCTCGCGTGGCGGTAGTGATGGGCGACGAGGTGTCGTCGTTGAGTTTTGGGGAGGTCTGGTACACGTTTGAGGAGATTTGGGGTTACCCGATGACGGCCGTCCGCGGCATGCAGTGGCTCGACTGGGACCGCTACGACGTGGTGGTCTTGCCACGAGGGTGGTACGACGTGGACGACGACTTGAAAGGCCAAATCGCCTCCTGGGTCCGCGAAGGCGGTCGCCTCGTGGCCATCGGCTCTTCGTGCAACCTCGGCCTCGATTCGTGGGGCCTGACGAGGTACGAGGACGACGAGGACAAGTCCGAGCGTAGCGACGAGCGCGACGCCCACGCCAAGGCGGATCGCTACGCACCGTACGCCCTGTCGGAGCGCAACGGCATCCGCAGCGACATCCCCGGCGCGGTGTACCGCGTGGACCTCGACGCCACCCACCCCCTGGCCTACGGCTACAGAGACGGGTACTGGAGCATCAAAACGTCCGGGAGCCGGTACGCGCACCTCGACAGTGGTCACAACGTCGGCATCCTCGGTGCGTCGCCTGAACCCGTCAGCGGGTTTGCCGGATCGCGCGCCAACGCCCAGCTCCGGGAAAGCCTGAGCTTTGGGGTCCACGACATGGGGCGCGGCCACGTCATCTACCTCGCGGACAACGTCCTGTTCCGCGCCTTTTGGAAAGACGGACACAAATTCTTCGCCAACGCCGTGTTCTTCAGCTCGGCAATGTGATGGCAGCCGGTCTACCCTTCCTCCCAAAACGAAACCCCTGGGGTGCGCCTCGCGTACGCGTGAGCATGAATTGGACAAAAACCTTGGCCGCGGAGCTTGAATCGTCGTGGTGGTACCGCGCGGTTTGGGTGGTTGCTCTGCTCGCGGGATACTTCAGTGCGTACGCACAGCCTGATTTGAGCCGAAGCCTTCCCCCTTTGCCCTCTGGCTATTGGCTGGAGTTGGAGGAGGTGGCTGCGCATACGAGTGGCGAACTTGAAGGAATGACGACCTACCGGTTGTACGTGAATTGCTTGAATGAGCTTGATTTCGTCAGCTCGTGCTCGGGGGACAATTCAAATCCGTTCGAGATCAGTTCTTCGGAAAGTCCAGCTTGGTACAATTCCCCCTTCAACTCGAGCTGGAACGCTTCTGGTTTGAATCCGGCGTTTTTTTTCATCGACCCTTCCATGGCCTACGACAGCTACTTGACCCTTGGCCCCGAAGATGCAACATCCCCTCCTGCTCAACACCCCCAGACCGTTTCCGGAGCCATCGATTTTACCTTGGAATTTGACGGAGACGGTCCAGGAGAGAGTTTTGAGGTGAACGATGCTGTAGGTGCGGCTTGGTTTCACACTTTCCCTGGCTTGGAAGTAGCTGCAACGCATCCTGCCTTTGCCGGTGACGACTTGCGCGTTCTGGTGGCTCAACTCACTTCGGCCGGCGAAATTTCAGGTCAAATCCAAATTCAAGTCTTTCAAAACGGCTTCCAAGCCACGGAATTTCGAAGTGTTCTGCCGATCGCCACCGAATTTGTGCAGGGCTGCACCAACCCAGAGGCCCTCAATTACGACTCCTTGGCCACGAGTCCGGCCCCTTGCAACCTGCACTGCACGAACGGGACGTGGTTTGACGAGGCGACGGGACGCTGCGAGCTCGAAGCCTGGACGGGCGACGTGGGCGACACGTTCACCCTCGACCCGTGCCACCTCGACTTCGACGACTCGGGTTGGATGGACATCACGGACTTGTACCGGTACTGGGTGGTGTTTGGGCAAGACCCTGGCACGCCCGCTTTGCCTTGCGGCGCCGGCACCTACGCCACCTACACGGCCGAGGGCGAGCTCGACCTCTGCCTCCCTGCCCCGGCCGTTGTTGGCCCGGGCAATGGCCTCGGGAACCTGAATCCCCGCTACTTCGACTTGAACGGCGACGGGGTGCTCGACACCGCCGACTTCCTCAACTTGCTGAACGTGTTTGGCAAGGAGTGCGGGGTGTGATTGCACTGAGGTCGGTTACACGAACTCGACGGGGCCTCCCTGGGCATCGTTGAGGCGAAGCTCTTCGTAGAGGCCGGCCGTCATGACGCTGATCAGGGGAATGGCAAAAAAGAGCCCGATGCCAAACGCCAGCAAGCCCCCAAAGAACACCAAGAGGCTCAGCAGCATCATGCCAAAGACCTTCCACATGTTGCCGTTGGTCCAAGTCAGGCGCCAGCTTTCTTTCAACGCGAATTCCGCGCCACGTTCAGGCTGCTCCTGCAAGACGTAGAACACTTGGGACAGCCCGATGGCAGCGATGATGCCCGGAATGACAAGCAACACGAAGCCCATCAGCACGATGACCCCGGTGAGCAGAAACGCGATGAGGGTCGGCAGGTAGGTGCGGAAACCGTCGAAGTAGGTTTCGACGGCGGGGGTTTGGCCTCGGTAGAGCTGGACCATCGTCCGGTTGAACCCAAACGCGAGTGCGCCTCCCAACGCGATGTTTCCAATGCCCATGCCCACGCCTCCGACGACGGCAGAAATGACGCCATGAAGCAAGGTCAAGCCGATGGCCAGAAGCCACTTGGAACGGAGGGCGTCCCACGAGTGGGACAGGATGTTGAAATTGGAGCGCATGTCGTAAGGTTTGCGCCCAAGGTAGTGCGCGCACCTTGCGCGGTCAAGTGCGGCCCCGCCGCCGGTGGTTCGTTTACGCTCCGAAGTTGGCGAGAAGCAACAAGAGGTCCGTCACGTTGACGATGCCGTCGCCGTTGATGTCGCCTTCCGTGGCGCACGAGGTGATCTCGCAGGAACCGTCGTCGAAGGTGGCCAGGGCGTTGTAGTTGCACGCGAAGTCGTAGGTGCAGCCGCCGACGTCGATGGTGATCGTGGCTTCAGGGAGCGTGAGGGTGGCTCCGGCGTATTCGTCGCCGCCCGAGCTCGTGGGGTTGCCGGCGGCGAGTCCCGACGCGTAGAAAGTCACGTCGCCACCCGTCGCGGGCGCCGTCCAATCGACGGTGAACGTGTTGGTGGCGCTGGCGGAATTGTGTTCGATGATGTGGCGGCTTCCGACGGCCTCGAGTTGCGTGTTCGCGGAGGGGTTCGTGAAGGCGCCAGCGTTGTTGCCCCCGGCATCCACGGACGTGGCTTGGAAGCCGTAGCGAAGCGGCGTTCCGATGGAATTCTGGATCGCGATTTCAAGGACGTACTGCTCGCCGGGAAGGTACTCCGCGACCGCCTGGCCGGAGTTGGCGTCGAGGACGTTGATGTCGACCGAGGCGCCGAAGTTTCCTCCCCCGTGGCAGAGGTTGCATGTGGTGCCTGGGCCGAGCTCGCCGGTGCGGTTGGCGTTTTGGACTTCAGCGACGCCGCTGCTGCTGGACATGAGGGCCACGGCCAAAACGCCGGCCCCAAGAACGAGGGAGAGTTGAATGCGGTTCATCGCGAAGAGGTTGAATCAGTTGGGTTGCCGTCGCGCCTGAGGCCGGCACGATTCGGTCAAAGAAGATACAACAAACAAGGAACTGATGTTCAGTCCCTTGCCAATTCGTGGTTGAGTTGCGGGGGGATCAGAAGTCGACGCGGTAGAAGAAAATGGGCAGGAAGCCGAGTTGGTATTCTTCTCGGACGGAGTTCTCGGAGGCGTCGTCCGGCGCGTAGGTGAGCTTCAAGACGTTCTCGGTGCCAAGCACGTTCACCCAGTCGATGCCGAGCTCGTGGGTGGTCGACGGGCGGTTCCACGTGAGGTTGGTCTTGAGGTCGAAGCGGAAGTAGTCGTCAAACTGGAGGGTGTTCCGCGTGGCGTCGTCCCAAACGAGTTCCCGCAACAGGTCGGACTGCTCCGTGTCGACGCCGCCGTACCAGCGGCCGCCGACCATGGTGCACTTGGCGCCGGTGACGAGGCTCATCGACGTGCCGAGCTTCCACTCCTTGCTCGCGAGGGCGTTCCACGCGTACCGGCCGTTGAAGTCCGTGTTGCGGTAAATCCCGTCGGCTCCCGTGTATTTGGCGTCGAAGAGGCTTCCGGTGAACAACACAAACCAGCCATCGCGGAACGCTCGGGCGAGGGTGAGCTCGACGCCGTAGTTCCTGCCTTGACCTGCGTTGACCAGCGTGTCGGGGAACAGCCTCGAGAACCCACCGCCGGCATTGATCAACGAGTAGCTCTGGTTGTTCGCGCCCCACGCGGTCGTCGTGTCCGCCAGAGGAATGTCGTAGAGGTGCTGGTAGTACGCCTCTGCCTTCATGGTCCAGAGGTCGCCGAGCCGGCGAGACATCCCCACCACGGTGTGCAGGCTCTTGGTGAAATCCAAGTTGGCGTTGGGCATCACAAGCGGCGACCCGTCAGAAGGGTACGGTGCGGGCGAGGAAGCGTAGAGGTAGGGCGTCTGCATTTGGCTGTGGAGGCCGGTGCCAAACGACCACGCCGTGCCGCCGGCCGTCACGTATTGCGCGCCGAGTCGGGGTTCAAGAAGGGACGTCGCGCCGCTGCGCGTGTCCGCCATGGCGTGGAGGCCGGCGGTGACCGTCCAGGGCTCGGAGGGGCGCCACTTGATTTGGGCAAACGGCTGAAGGAGAAGCGACGTCATGTTCGCGTCCCAACGGCGCCCGAAATCGCCCAAGGTCAACGTGCTGTCCTGCATGTTGGGCTCAGGCTGCCACACAAACGGCCGGATGCTGTCGTTGAACGCCCAAAACATCGCGTCCGCGTTCACCCCAAACCGCAACGTCGCCGCCCCCTTGTCCACCTCCAACTTGCGGTTGGCGTGCGCGGCCAGGGACACGCGCTTCTTGTCGAACAGGTAGCCCATGAGCGGTTGGGTGCTGACGTTTGTGAACGTCGTGTCGCCGCCCTCGTAAGACAGTTCGCGGTTCACGAATTCGTGCCGGCTGTCCTGCCAATCGCGGCTCACGGCGAGCGTCGTCTTGACGTACGTGCGTTCGTTGACCGGCTTGGTGTACGTCGCGCCGACGATGCCCATTCCTGTGCGGAAATACTGGTCGCGGTCGTTGTCGCCGTAAATGTTGCGCTCGGGTCGCACTTGGTCGGAGATGAGGATGTCCACGCTGCTGCTTCCTCCCAAACCCCAAACCGACAACG
>JAQCBJ010000088.1 GCA_027621555.1 Bacteroidota bacterium
GGGGATGGGAACGTGGACCTTGGACCCCCCCTGCCACGACTGGAGCTCACCCTTCGCATACCTGGCCTCGTGGCACTTCCAGGACGTTGGCTCATGGCAAATTCACTCCCAAGATCCCCTGGGCCGCATCCAAGCGTGGGTGGACACCACGGTGGCTTCCCCCCCAACCCGCCCTCCTTGTCTCGGCATCGACGTGACGCACACCTCGAGCAACGGCCAACGGTGGACTTTTGGTTGGAAGCCGCATTCGGCGTCTTCCCTCTCCACCGACCCAACCTGGCTCCTCGCCGATTCTTCGAACGTAGAGATGATGCAATGGCCGGTCGACCCCTTTCTCGCTCCTCTTCAACTCAAACTTCCTTGCACAAGCGCCTCGACCCCTCCACCGCTGGTCCAGACCACCGCCTGCGACAACGTGTTCCGATGGCCTTTGCCTTGCCCGGTCGAGGCAGGGAAAGCCGTTTGGCTGAAGTACGGCGAGGACAATGCGGCCTTGTGGCGGGATGGGGCCCTGAGATTGCAAGAGGGTGATTTGGCGTTCACCGAAGTCATGCCGGACCCCACTCCGGCCACCTACGCCCCGGAGTCGACGTACCTCGAAATCTTGAACGTTTCGGACGTGGCTTTCGATCCTCAGCAATTGACGCTCGAAGATTCTGGCGACCTCCACGCCTTGAAATGGGTGACTTCGCCTCCGCAAGGGTTGGTCCCTCCGGGCGAACGATTCCTCATTGCAGATGCGGCGCTGCCGTGGGAAGAGGCCGCCTTGGACAGCGTTTGGGTGGTTCGAGCGGTGGGTTGGAGTGGCCTTCGTGACGAAGGCGAACAGGTGAGCTTGCGAGGGGCCAATGGCGTTTTGGAGACGTTGACCTTTTATCAATCTTGGTGGGAAGACGTTTCGCAGGACGGGGTGGCCTTGTCTTGCCAAAACCCCTTAGCATGCGATCACAAAAGCACGTGGCATCCCGACCCGGAAGGAGCGTCGCCCGGCCGGCCGGCCAGGTTTGAGAGCCGCGAAAACGACACCGTCTCGCAACATTGGGGTGTGCAATTGGAGCGCACTCCCTCCGGTACAGTGACCATTCACCCGCAGCCCGCTTGGGATCCGAAGCATGCTCCCTACGTCGTCATGGCCTTGGACGATTCCGTCGTCACGCACTCGCTTCAAGCGGCATGGACGGACGACGGCGACGTAAGCTGGGAGCTGCCCTGGCCTCAGCCTACGGCACGCAAAGCTCATCTCACTTGTTCAGGCATTCACTTCTGCGCACACCCCGACCAGCCTTACGACCTCGACACAATCTGGGTTGGTCACCGACCTCCCGCACCAGGCGATGTGCAACTCACCGAAATCCTTCCAGCAACGCATCCAGTGACCCAGGCCGAATTTGTGGAATGGACCAACTTGAGCGAGGATACGCTTGCATGGCGGGGAAAGCAATGGGCGCCTGGACAATCGCTCGTGGTGTCTTCGCGTCCTCGAGAAGCTTACCGTCCCTGGCTCGGGGCAGAATGGTGGGAGGATTCGCTCACGTGTTTGTGGGAGGTTGAAGAATCGCTGGCATTGACCAACGCCCGCGGGACGGTCCAGCTTCGGGATGATTGGGGCATCGTCGTGGCGAAATCGCATTACAGCCATTGTGGGCATAGCGACGATTTGGGTGAGCGCCATGGAAGAAGCATGGAATGCCTGCCCCAACGAATCACTTTGGGTGAAGATGGGGTTCGTCAACCCGGAATCGCTTGGCGTTCCGAGCCCGGAGCCAAAGGAATGTCTCCCGGCGTCGCGGTCGCTTGGACCGACACTCTCGCGTACGACCCCATACGTCCAGCTCTCGGGCATTGGAACGGACGATGGATCATGACGGTTCCCCCCGGATCCCTCTTGAAGCTCTGGCACAGTGATCTGTGGGAACCTCACACCGAATGGACAACCCAATGGCACGAAGGCATCCTTTTGGCCGTGGCCTCGTGGGGACCGGACTCCTTGCCACAGGGCCCGCGCCATCTGGAAGACCCCACATTGTCGTTTCCCGACGTTGCTCCGTGGCACGAATCGACTGCCGTGGAACCTCAATGGAACGAGGTCCTGCATCGTCCTCGAAAAGGTCACGGCACCTTCGTCGAATTGATCCTGCCCCAAGCAGGTTCCTGGACCTCCAAATGGACGTGGACCTCTGATCCTTGGGCAATGGCCGAGGAATGCACCCCCTTAAGCGACGTGGGTTGGTGGATTCCGCCCGACACGGAATCGTGCTTGACCGCCTGTCCATCGTGGGTGGAGCATGGCGTGAATCGCTGCATGCCTGCGGACGTCCCTTCCTTGCATGGCGATCTGCGGCTGACCCTGTGGACCCCACGTCACGAGGTTTGGCTCGACTTGAATTCGCTTCCCGAGCCAGCGTGGGCCGCCCGCGACGAGGGCTTGTCCTCGGCCTTGATCCCGGGGGCGTCGCATTGGGGCACAACCCCGCCCCATGTTGAGGCCACTCCGGGCCGCCCCAACGGTCCAAACCTCAACGAGCCAAATCAACGCACTTCCACATTCACCTGCCACCCTACAACCATCGCACCGGGCGGACAGCAAGGATGGGACACCGTCGAATTGCGTTGGAAGCAAGATGCCAACGGTGACTCCTACGAGATGGAATACGGCGTGATTCAACCGTCCGTGGCTCGGCCCCTTCAGCATCTGAAAACCGAGTGGTCAGGAGAGGGGTTGTCTTGGACATGGTCTGGCACGGACCTCCAAGGAGTCATTCAACCTCCCGGAACGTACATGGGCGTGGTGACTTGGCGAAACGTGACCCAAGGCACCCGAGGAACCGACCGATGCTTGATTGCATTGGCTCCTCCGTGATGGGGTTTCGCGCCTTTAGGCGAACTTGCCCTCATGCGCGATGGCCTCGACATTCAACCTTGGAATCAACCCGATTTGGAACCCTTGGTTCTTGCGGTGTTGACCTTGCTGGGCATGTGGATTCTGCTCGCCGGATTTCCCCGCGAAGGGCGACGGTTGGGATGGGCTTGGTCCAAACCAAGAAACCTCGCAACCCGAAACGCTTCCGAAACACCGCGAACGCTTGGAGTCGTGCTCAGCCATGTCCTCGCTTTTTTGGGACTGATGGCTGGATTTCACACGCTGCTGTTCGAGGACGGCCAAGTCCCGTCGTGGTGGACTGTGGCAGGAGGTCTGGTGGCCATTGGATGGGTTCGATGGGCTGGGGCGCGAGTGGCACTCGGTGCTGGCGATTTGTCGAGCACCCTGGTGGAGATGGGAAGGCACAACCAATCTTGGGTGGGGTTGGCGCTGGCCGTTTGGGCGCTTGTGGCCGCGTTGAACCCGACGGTGCACCATTCCCCGGCTGCGGCGTGGGGGGCTGCAGGCATCTATGGGATGGCGGCGATGCATGGATCGTTGCGCTCGTCCCAATTGATTCAAGGCCTAAACCAACATCGGGTTGTTGGAATCTTGTATCTTTGCACCCTCGAATGGGGCTGGTCGCTGTTTTGGACTCTCTGGAGCATCCGTGCCGCCCTTCGAGGACATTGAATCGCACGACCCATGGCCCAAAAGATCAAAACCGTCCTGATCTCGCAGCCCAAGCCATCCACGGAGAAGTCGCCCTACTTCGACTTGGCGGATCGGCAGAAACTCACGATTGACTTCCGCCCTTTCATTCACGTGGAAGGGATGGACGCTCAAGAGTTTCGGCAGCAGCGCATCGATTTGGCAGAGCACACCGCGGTCATCTTGACCAGCCGTCTGGCCGTAGACCACTATTTCCGCATGGCGAAAGAAATGCGCTTCGAGGTGCCCGACACCATGAAGTATTTCTGCATCTCGGAAAGCACGGCCTACTACCTGCAGAAATACGTCCAGTACCGCAAGCGCAAGATCTTCCACGGCACCATCAAGTTTGACGAAGTGGTGGCCTTGATGAAGAAGCACAAGAGCGAAAAGTTCTTGCTGCCCTGCTCCGATCTCCTCAAGGACAGCATCCCCAACGCCTTGAACGACGGAGGATTCAAATACTCGCGTGCCGTGATGTACCGCACTGTGTGCTCCGATTTGAGCGACTTGAGCGACGTGAAATACGATGTGCTCGTGTTCTTCAGCCCGAGCGGCATCGAGTCGTTGTTCAAGAATTTTCCCGACTTTGAGCAAGGAAAAACGCGCATTGCAGTGTTTGGGCCTACGACTGCCAAAGCCGCGGAGGCCGCTGGGTTGCGCATCGACATCAACGCACCGACGGCCAAGGCTCCTTCCATGACCATGGCGTTGGAGCAATACATCACTGGCTGAGTGCACACCCTATCCAAACGCGAGCGGTTGAAATCCACCGCATTGATGGACCTCGCGTTTGAAAAAGGGGTGAAAATCAAGGCCTTTCCGTTGATGGCCCGGGCGATCGAAGCACCCTTGCCTCATGACGTGCCTTTCCAAGCTGCGTTTTCCGTGGGGAAGAAACGATTCCGTCGCGCGGTGGACAGGAATCGGATCAAGCGACTGCTTCGCGAAGCGTGGCGCCACGAAAAAACGAGCCTTGCTAAAAATTGGAAAGCCGGTTCGCCCCAATGGGCTGTGGTGTTCATCTTTGTGGGAAACGAGATTCCCACCTTCTCGGATTGCCAACACTTGCTCCGCCGCGTCGCCGCGCGCTTGGAGAAAGAACTCGGCTCCGCGGCGGACGGCTCCCGTTCCAACCCTTCCTAAACCTCGTTGCGCATGCGCCGATTGCTGATTCTGCTTGGGCTCCCACTCGCCCTGTTTCTCACCGTGGCCGCCACCGTGAAAGACGATTATTTTGAGATGTCCAAGCAGCTTGAGATCATGCAGTCGGCCTTCCGGGAATTGAACCTGTTCTACGTGGACGAACTGGCGCCGGGAGACCTCATGGAAACGGGCATCAAAGCCATGCTCGCCGAGCTCGATCCCTACACGCGGTACTTTCCCGAGTCGAAAATGGAAGACGTCCGATTCATGCAAACGGGCGAATACGGGGGCGTCGGGGCGAGCATCGAAACGAAGAACAACCGCACCGTCGTTGTGGATTTGTTGGAAGGCGAGCCCGCGGACCGTGCCGGAATCCGTTTGGGTGACGTGGTCAAGCGCGTCGACGGACGCGACATCAGTGGTCTGGAACAAGAGCAAATCGGCGAACTCCTTCAAGGCGCCACGGGAACGGAAGTGGAGCTCGAGGTGGAGAGGCCCGGCACCCGGGAACTGCTCTCCTTTTCTCTGCAGCGTCAGAAAGTCAAGATTCCCGATGTCCCCTACAAGGGGATGTTAAGCGACAAAACGGGGTATTTGGCCTTGGGGTCCTTCACGAAAACGGCCAGCGCCAACGTGCGCAAAGCGTTGATCACTCTGACGGACTCACTCGGCGCAGAAAACGTGGTGATTGACTTGCGTGGAAACGGCGGCGGCTTGCTTCGCGAAGCCATCTCGATGGTCAACCTGTTTGTGGGAAAAGGGCAAGAAGTGGTCAGCACCAAGGGCAAAACCCCCGACTGGAACAAGTCCTAC
>JAQCBJ010000089.1 GCA_027621555.1 Bacteroidota bacterium
ATCACCCTGGCATCCAAATTCGGACAGCACCGAAAGGACATCTGCGACCGAAATGGCGCCGTCGTCGTTGACGTCTTCCGGACAACCGACTGGAATCTCTTCGTCTGGATCAATGACGCCATTGCAGTTGTTGTCGTAACCTACAGCCGTTCCAGGTGCTCCTGGATACATGGTGCTGTTGGCGTCGTTGCAGTCGCCGTCTTGAATCACGGTGCCCGCCGGCACCACGGACCCGCAGAAATATTGAGCAAAGAACTGGCCGTAACCGTCCCCATCGCTGTCAAAATACGCGGCAGTGCCCAAGTCGCATGTGCCGTCGTCAAGGGTTGCTGTCGAATCGTAGTTGCACGCGTCGGGGTTGGTGCAACCTCCGAATGACGGCTCGCCGGAGCACACGCCATTCAACGAAACCGCAATGTCGTAGTTCACACCGCCCGAGGTGGCCCAACCGTTGATCAAGTTGATGGTCCAATCGCCATCACCCGTCATTCCGAAGGGCGACAAATCCACGGTGTGCGTGTAAGTGCCGGAAGTCGATACGTTCCACGTCGTAGGCCAGGCCAACGACCCCAAAGAACACCCTGTGCCCACGTCGTAACCTCCAACGCCAATGCACGAGCCGTCGGGTGCGCCAATTTCAAGGAGCAAGTCGCCGGCCCAGCTTCCATCTCCTGCGGTGTTGGTCCACACCAAGGTGATGTCCGCTGTCGTCAGCGTGCCGGTTCCCGCGACGCTGTTGGCCGAGGCTTGGCTTGCGCCGAGCGCGGCCACGTGATCGATGTCCGTCACGCAGTCGCAGGGATAGCCTGCTGGTGGGTAGGTGCAGGATCCGTCGTCGTAGATGGCGTCCGCGAAGTAGTTGCAGGCCAGAGGGTCGGTGCAGCCGGTGCAGCTCGCGCCTCCGCCAGCACACTCGCCACAAACGTCAATGACTCCACAAGAACCGTCGTCTTGAACGGCGTCGGGGTTGTAGTTGCAGGCCGTGGGGTCGGTGCAGCCGTAGGAGCCGCACGACGTTTCAATGGCGGCGCAATCGCCGTGGCAGTAGCCTTGAGCTTGAATGGTGGGGAAGAGAGCAGCCTGCTCCACCACAGGGTGGAACTGAAGCACCTTGCCCACGTTCAGGTGGCAGTAGCTCATGATGGTTCCCGCACTCGTGGAAGGGCCGTCGGCACAGCCGCCTTCGGCGCCGTAACAGTTGTCGATGGGGCCGCCAGCTGAGCCGCTGGGGTGATCCGGTCCGCCGGGCCATCCACACCAATGGGTGTGGTTCGCGCCAAAGTTGTGCCCCAGTTCGTGGGAGACCACGTCGAGGTTCCAAGCGTAGGAGGGGAGCGGGTCAAAGTTGCTTTGGTTGGTCATGCCCGCACTGAACCCAAACCCGTAGTTGGAGTCACACACCACGCTCAGGTAAGCAATCCCTCCGGTGCCTGAGTCAGGACGTTTGGTCATGAGGTGCACCAAATCCCAGTTCGCGCCAGAGAGCACGGGGTTGGCCGCGCTCCACTCGAAGCGGAACTGGTCCAACATCGTCCCCGCGTCATTGACGGTGGCGGACCAAGGCTCAGCCACCTCCCACACGTTCACATAAGAAGCTTGCAACGTGATTAAGTCGTTGAGTTCGTTGCGGTAGATCTGGTCAACGCCGGCGAGCACGCCGAGTGCCCAGTCGATGGCTCCGTAGCAGTCGGCAAACGTGTTGTACGTGTAGTTGTCGATGTCCAGTCCGATTTCCACGCACTGGGGAACCAAGCTGCGCTGGCTGTTCACTTGGGGACGGTCGATCGATTGCTCGCGATCCTCCACGGCGCACGTGAATCCATTTTCTGCGACGCTTTTGTTGATGTCAAAGACGAGGTAATCCTCTTCGACTTCTGCGCTCAAGTGTGCTTCGCTCGACGCAGGGCGAACCTCCCACTGCGATCCAGCGACGTACATGGTCGCCTGCATGTGGTTTTTGAAGAACACGAACGTTCCTGAAACGTCTTCCGTTCGGCCACGTGGCGTGGTTGCGGCCATCACCTCGTACGTCACGAGTTGAGGAACGTAGTGCTCTTCTCGCGTGCCCTCGGCAGTGGTCCGCGCGATGGTGAAGTCGGAGCTCAAGTTGCAGAACTGGTTCATCTCCACCTGGGCCAAACCCACTCCCGGCAAATCAAACTCCAAGGTCATCGAACCTGGACGGTGATCGTGCACGGATTGAAATTCGTCGGCGTTCAGCCGCAACCCACGTGTGTCTTCCGCGACGCGTGTCGCGACGACTGCGGGCGCTTTGGATTTGGAAAACAGCGTAGAAACTACAGCAGATTGGCTTGAGCCAACGGTCACCGCCGCAAAGGCGAGTGCACAGAGAAAAAAGTGGCGCATGGCGTCTTGGTTTGCCTTAAAAGTACGAATTCCGAACTTGGTCGACGCTATTTAAGTGCTTGTCGTGCACTAAGAGGGGGGGAGATTGCTCCCAATCTGCCTGAATAGGACCCGCTTACGGGTGCTTCAAATGCCAACATTTTGATCGGAGTTTGGCATTTTCGTAGACGTTGATCCAAAACAAATTGATGTCCCCCGAGTGCCAATTGTCTCGTTGGAGCCAGCGCCCTCCTAAAACGTGAGGCGGCAGGATCCAAAGCACTCCCTCAGGGCGAATCTCGGCGGTGATGGCATGGGGTTTAGACAGGCGGTAAGAAGGGCGTACCACGCCGAGGTGCTCGCCTTGGCTCGGAAGGCCAATTTCAGCGCCCCATGAAACGGGGTGCACACACAGCACCGGACCCTCGGGCTTGGAAACGGGAGGGTGGGTCAGCCAGCGCGGCAAGAAGCCTTCTCCGTATGTCATCCAGGTGCACAAGCATCCCGTTTGATCGGGTGCTGAACACACAGCGATGGCGTCAAATTCGCTGGCATACATGTCCATGCCTGGGAAATACGCTGCGACCAATTGGTCTTGCAGCGGGCTTCCGTCGAAGAACTCCTGCAACAACGTCCGGCCGTGGAAGGACCCTTGGCTGTGCCCGGCAAGGACAATGGGGCGTCCATCGTTCCAGTGCTCGAGGTAGTGTTCGAAGGCGCGCTTGACGTCGCTGTAAGCGACCTCAGCTGCCGCCCAACTCAGGGAATCCCCCAAATCAAAAATCCGGATGTGCGCCTGACGGTAGCGTGGCGCGAACACCCTCCCCACGCCGGAGAAGGCCGATGCCTGATGCCGAATGGGCCAGCGATCCACTTCGGCGTTCATGTCCTCATCACCGACATCCGCATTCCACTCTAGTCCCTCAAGCAGCATCGTAGGATGGATGTAAAAGACATCTGCCTGCATGGGGTCAGGCAACACTTCGAGCGTTCGACTGCGAACGCCTGCAGGTGGGGCGGGTGCCTCTCGAAGATTCTGCTGCTTTTGCCCATCAAAACCAAGCGAAGATGGAAGAAAGGCCCAGCCCTGAACCTTGCTGTAATCTGGTCGCGGGGGCAAAGGGTCGAGGGTCGTGGGCACTTCGCCTCCTGGAGAACCTGTATTTTCTGGAATTTCTGGGAAGGAGGTTTGGCCCCAAATCGTCCCGGTCCAAATCCACATCGGGGCCATGCAACGCAGCCAGAAGGTCGGAACTCGATTCCAGAATAAAAGCTTCAAGGGGTTCATGAGTGGCAACGTGTTTTGCGCAAACGTTGGCTGTTAGGGTTGGTGACAAAATATGGTGAGGCGAAATTACTTTAGAGAAAGGGACAATCCATAAGTGAAATCTCCCGCCCTTGCTCAGACTGAGTCAAGCCCGACCGTTAAATAGAAAACAACTTATCGAAGATTCTGTGTGGTTTGTCGAAGAATTGCGGTCGTTTAACTATCTTTTGGCCCTATTAATCCGTCAAATTCACAAACATGAATTGTTTGCGTTCCCTTTTCGCCGCTGTACTTTGTTGTTGCAGCACGTTGATTGCCAGCAACTTGGCATACTCTCAATACACGTTAACGGTAGAATCATCCCCAGCAGTAGGTACTGGAGGCTCGGTCTACCGTTTTTACGTTGATATGCAAGATCCAACGGACCGCATGAGCGCGGTGTTTGGCAACGACCAAGCGAGCTTGTTGATCAACACTCCAGCTGGGGCGTTCAACAGCACGTTCAACTCGTCATGGAACGCTTCGGGCATCAACCCCGCGTTCTTGCCCGTGTTCCCGGACATGGCGGACGACACGTACGCCACGATTGGTTTGACGGGTCCCGCCTCGACCTCAGGAATTGCCGGAGCTGCTGACCCCTCCATCGTAGAGGACAGCAACCAACCCATCACGCCTTACTTCTTGACGCCAGGTGCGACAAACCTCGAGAGCTCGACGCTCACGGGCGCTTCATGGTACATCTTGAACACGGCGGCCAACGGCTTGCCTGATGCCAACTTGCGCGTGCTCATCGCTCAGGTGACGACCGCTGGGGCCATCTCAGGCCAAATGAACTACCAAGTCTTCCCACTCGGCGTGGGCGCGGACCAGCAGCAGCTCAGCGTGGCGTTTGACGGCACGGGAACGTTCCCTCAAGGGGGCGGTGACATTGAGGGCTGCACGGATGCTACGGCGTGCAACTACAATGCAGATGCTACCGTCGACGACGGCTCATGCTTGCAGAACGACGAATGTGGCGTCTGCGGAGGTGACGGCATCCCTGCCGGCGATTGCGACTGCAACGGCAACCAGCTCGACGCCTTGGGTGTGTGTGGCGGTGACTGCACGGCGGATGCCGATGCCGATGGCATTTGCGACGACGTGGACGACTGCGTCGGAACGGTGGATGCCTGCGGCATCTGCAACGGTCCTGGTGCGATCTACGAGTGCGGCTGTTCTGACATCCCTGCTGGCGACTGCGACTGCGACGGCAACCAACTCGATGCTCTCGGCGTTTGCGGAGGCGCTTGTACGGCCGATGCCGATGCTGATGGCATTTGCGACGATGTGGACGACTGCGTGGGCGCTCTTGACGCTTGCGGCATCTGCAACGGACCAGGTGAAATCTACGAGTGTGGATGTTCTGACATCCCTGCGGGCGATTGCGATTGCAATGGCAGCCAGCTCGACGCCTTGGGCGTGTGTGGCGGTGACTGCGCAGCTGATGCGGACGGCAACGGCATTTGCGACGATGCTGAAGTTGGCGGATGTACGGATGCAGCAGCTTGCAACTACGACGGAGGGGCTACTCAAGATGACGGATCTTGTGATTACTGCTCATGTGCTCGTGCGAACGATTACACGCTGACAGTTGAGTCTTCTGCCGCCGTTGGAACAGGCGGGACGGTGTACCGTTTCTACGTGAACATGGCCGACCCAACGGACCGCATGAGCGCGGTGTTTGGCAACGACCAGGCTAGCCTTTTGATCAACACTCCAGCCGGAGCTTTCAACAGCACGTTCAACTCGTCTTGGAACGCTTCTGGCATCAACCCCGCGTTCTTGCCGGTGTTCCCAGACATGGCGGACGACACGTACGCCACGATTGGTTTGACGGGTCCCGCGTCTACTT
>JAQCBJ010000021.1 GCA_027621555.1 Bacteroidota bacterium
CCCCCCGACCCCGCGTATTTCCACCCCCGGCCGCGAGGCGTTCGCGCAGGCTGTCGAAGACGTCTCCGCGCTGTTCTTGAAACGACAGGACGGCATCGTGCTGGGCCACAACGGCGACCTGCTCAACGACGAGCCGCTTCAGCTTCTTGTTCATGCCGACCATCTTCAGGATGACGAGGAACCCGCCGTTGTCGAGCGGCTCAACCGTGGGGCGGTGGCGCGTGTTCATGACGTCCTCCAAGTGCAGCGCGTGGAGGCCGAGGCGAAGGCCGGCCTGCTTCACCAGGTCCGGAACGTGCACGCCGTCGACGTTGATCCACCGCACGGATTCGTCCCCCCACGTGCCGTCCACTTCGGACCACTCGTCCAATTCCGTGGCGCGATGCGCGTCAGGACCGTAGGCGGTCAACGTGATGCGAGGCTGGTCGGGTCGGGCTTCGCCCACATGCACGAGCGTGCCAGGCGGAAGTCCCGACTTGGCGGATTGAGGAGCGTGACTCATGCCCCCAATTTCAGGTATTTATGCCGTGGTTCGACGGGCTTGTTCCCGACGAAGCAACTCGAGCTCGCGCGACGTTTGGCCCGCCACCGAGGTGTTCTCTTGGGCGCGACGAATGAGGTAGGGAATGGCTTCGCGGATGGGGCCGTAGGGCACGTATTTGGCCACGTTGTAGCCGTGCGCCGCGAGGTTGAAGGTGATGGGGTCGCTCATGCCGAGGAGCTGGGCAAACGCCACCCGCGCATCCCCAGGTTCCAACCCCCGCTCCGCCATCAGTTCGCACAACCGCAAATTGCTCTCCTCGTTGTGGCTTCCAGCCACCAAATGCACGTTTTCCAGACGCTCCAACACCCACGATACGGCGGCATCAAAATCGCGGTCGGTGCTCGCCTTGTCGGGCTGAATCGGGGAGAGGTAGCCTCGCTTCTCGGCGCGTTCGCGCTCCTTTTCCATGTACGCTCCGCGCACCAACTTCACCCCGCATGCGTACCCGCCTTCTTCAGCCCGCTCGGCCATGCCTTGGAGGTACGCCAGCCGGTCGTGGCGGTACATCTGCGCTGTCGTGTACACCACGACCTGCTCGCGGTTGTAGTCCGACATCATGTCTTCAGCCAGGGCGTCGATGGCGTCCTGAATCCACGATTCTTCCGCGTCGATGAGGATGCGTCCACCGGCCGCGGCCGTGGCTTCGCACAGCGTACGGACGCGCCGTTGGACGCGCTCCCAGGCCTTTTCGTCATCACGGCTCAGGGCCGCTCCGCCCGCCATCGCCTTCCCCACCTTCTCCAGGAGGACATTCGACGACAAGCCGCTCACCTTGAACACGGCAAAGGCATGGCGGGCGTCGCCGTCCGCCGCGTGAATGGTGGCCAGGACCTCGCTGCACGTGGCGTCGAGGTCGGCCTCGGCGGTTTGGCCCTCGGCGCTGTAGTCGAGGATGGTGCGGACGTTGTGGGCCGCCAACTTCGCCATGGTTTCTTCGGAATCGTCGATGGACTCGCCGCCGCAGAAGTGCGCGTAGACGGTCGGACGAACGGCCCACCCAAGAGGGATTCGAAGGGCGAGCGCGAGGTTGGCGAGGGCGCTCCCCACGTTCACGAGCCAGGGCTTTCCAATCAACGAAAACAGGGCCACTGCCCGGCGCAACTCGCCGTCGGAGAGGTGTTGGAACGCCTGAGCGGTGTCATTGAACCGCGGGAGGTTGGAGGTGCTCATCGGTGCAGGTGAACGTAGACGGCCACGAAGATACGTGGGCGCAGACCGAGGTTGTACCTTCGAAGCATGGATGTAAACGATTACATGAACGAGCATCGCGAGCGGATGCTCGACGAGCTGTTGGAGCTGTTGCGAATCCCCAGCATTTCAGCTGACCCGTCCTACGCAGGCGACACCTTGAAGTGCGCTGAAGTGGTGGCTGAGCACTTGCGCAAGGCGGGTGCGGACAACGTCGAAGTGGTGGCGACCGAAGGATATCCCGTGGTGTACGGTGAGAAGTTGGTGGATCCTTCCAAGCCAACGGTTTTGGTGTACGGCCACTACGACGTGCAGCCGGCCGATCCCATCGACCTGTGGGACAGCCCCGCGTTTGAACCGGTGATCAAGAAGACCGAGCTGCACCCTGAGGGCGCGATTTTCGCGCGTGGCGCGTGCGACGACAAGGGTCAATTCTTCATGCACGTCAAAGCCTTTGAAGCCATGGTGGCGACGAACCAGGTGCCCTGCAACATCAAGTTCATGATCGAAGGTGAGGAAGAGGTGGGATCAGTTCACCTCGAGGATTTCCTCGAAGCGAACCGCGAGCGCCTTGCGGCGGACGTGGTGCTCGTCAGCGACACGGGCATCATCGCGAACGACGTGCCGTCAATCACGACGGGTCTGCGCGGATTGAGCTACGTCGAGGTGGAAGTGACAGGACCCAACCGAGACCTGCACAGCGGGCTCTACGGCGGGGCGGCACCCAACCCCATCAACATCCTCTGCGAGATGATCGCGTCCCTCAAGGACGAACACCAGCACATCACGGTGGAAGGGTTCTACGACGACGTGGCGGAACTCAGCACGGAGGAGCGCACGGCCATGGCCGAGGCGCCGTTCAGCGAAGACGCCTACAAGAAAAGCATCGGCATCGGCGCCGTGGAAGGCGAAGCGGGGTACAGCGCCCCGGAGCGCATGAGCATCCGTCCGACGTTGGACGTGAACGGGATTTGGGGTGGATACACCGGCGAGGGAGCCAAGACGGTCATCGCCTCCAAGGCCTACGCCAAGATCTCCATGCGGCTCGTGCCTCACCAGGACCCCGACGACATCACGTCCAAATTCGAGGCCCACTTCAAGAAAATCGCGCCCGAGAGCGTCAAGCTCAAGGTGACGGCGATGCACGGCGGCCAGCCTGCGGTGACGCCGACGGACAGCTCGGCCTACCAAGCGGCTTCCGCGGCGATGGAAATGACGTACGGCAAGGTGCCGGTACCTGTCCGCAGCGGCGGAAGCATCCCGATTGTGGCCAGCTTCGAACAGATCTTGGGGTTGAAGACGGTGTTGATGGGGTTTGGGTTGGACTCGGACGCCATCCACAGTCCCAACGAACACTACGGCCTCTTCAACTACTTCAAGGGCATCGAGACCATTCCTCATTTCCACGCGGAATTTGCGGCGCGGCATGCGTAAGACGCTCGCGATGTGGGGCGTCTTGGCCCTGATGGCGCTCGGCTTGTCCGGGTGCTTCTACCAAGACCTCGAGGTGTTGTCGGTGGAGGACTTCTCGGAAGTTCGGCTGTCGCTCGACGGCATGCAGGCGCGCATGGACGTGGACGTCTTCAACCCCAATCCCTACGCGGTGACGGTGACGGAGGCGGACGTCAAGCTCTACGTGAACCAAGAGGTGGTGGGCGACGTGACGTTGATGGAGGCGCAGTCCATTCGGCCTGAGGCGCGTGCGACGGTGGGGCTTCAAGTCCAAACCCGCGACGGCGCCCTCGGCAGGGTGCTCAAAAACGACCTGATGAATTTGTTGCGCGGCGCAGAGGTTCCCTTCACGGCCGAGGGGTCGGTGACGGGGAAGGCCTTTGGGCTGTCGTTTACGGTGCCGCTTCGGCACGAACAACCCATGAACATTCGACCATGACGATGTCCATTTCTCCCTTCTCTTTTGACGGTTTCCGCACGTTGCAGCGCGCCATGACGGCGTTCGCGTCGTGCGCCTTCTTGGTGGTGACGACCGCGGCGCTGACCGCGACCACCGCGACCACCGCGACCGCCCAGTCCAAGTCCGCCTCCGCGGACGCGGCCGAGGACCCGGTAGAGGCGCTGGTCGAAGCGCTGAACGTTCGCCACATCGGCCCGGGCACGATGAGCGGCCGGGTGACGGCCATCGCCGTCCCGCACAACGAGCCTGAAGTGATCTTCGTGGGCACCGCCTCGGGCGGGTTGTGGAAGAGCACGAGCGCAGGCGTCACGTGGGAACCCATCTTCGACGACCAGCCCACCCAAAGCATCGGCGCGGTCGCCCTCAGTCCGCTCAACCCCGACCTCGTGTGGGTCGGCACCGGCGAAGGCAACCCCCGAAACAGCCACACGAGCGGCCGCGGCCTGTTCCGCAGTTTGGACGGCGGCGCCTCGTGGGACTTCATGGGCCTCAAAGACACCCGAAACATCCACCGCATTCTCATCCACCCCCGCGACCCCAACACGGTGTACGTCGCGGCGACGGGATCGGCTTGGGGAGACAGCCCGGCCCGTGGCGTGTACAAGACCACGGACGGAGGACGGACGTGGAACCACATCCTGAGCATCGACAACCGCACCGGATGCGCGGAACTCATCATGGACCCCTCCAACCCCGACAAGCTCTTCGCGGCGATGTGGTCCTTCCGTCGCCAGCCCTGGACATTCACGTCGGGCGGCGAAGGCAGCGGCCTCTACGTCACCCACGACGGGGGCGAGAATTGGGTCCAGCGCACGGACGAGGACGGCTTGCCGGAAGGGGAGCTTGGACGCATGGGTTTGGCCATGAGCGCGGCGAATCCGGACGTGGTCTATGCCTTGGTGGAGTCCAAAGACTACGCCCTCTACCGCTCGGACGACGGCGGCGCGACCTTCCGACGCCAAACCACCGACAGCGACGTCGGGAACCGTCCGTTCTACTACGCCGAGATCCACTGCGATCCGACCAACGAGGACCACATCTACAGCTTGTGGAGCATGGTGTCGAAGTCCACGGACGGCGGCCGCTCGTTTGACATCATCCTGCCGTACAGCGGGGTTCACCCGGACCACCACGCGCTCTACATTCACCCTTCCGACCCCAACTACCTCATCAACGGAAACGACGGGGGCCTCAACATCAGCCGCGACGGCGGGGACAACTGGACGTTCGTCAACAACCTCCCGGTCGGCCAATTCTACCACATCGCCGTCGACGATGCAGAGCCCTACAACGTGTACGGAGGGATGCAGGACAACGGTTCCTGGGTCGGACCGTCCGCGGTTTGGCATGCCGGTGGCATCCGAAACGAAGACTGGCAGGAGGTCCTTTTTGGGGACGGGTTTGACGTCCAGCCCACGGGCGACGGCGACGTCTACGCCATGTACCAGGGCGGAGCCCTGAACCGTGTGGACCTGTCCACGCTCGGTTCGGTCGGCATCCAACCCGCTTCGCCCGACAGCACGGACCTGCGCTTCGCTTGGAACGCGGCCCTCGCCCTGGACCCCAACGATCGGGACGGAGTGTACTACGGCTCCCAGCGCTTGCACTACAGCCCGGACCGGGGCCGGACCTGGGAAACCCTGAGCCCGGACCTCACGACGAACGACCCCACGAAGCTCGAACAAGCCACCAGCGGCGGCCTCACCATCGACGCGACCAAAGCGGAGAACCACTGCACCATTTTGTGCATTGCGCCTTCGGAGGAACGCCCCAACGAGATTTGGGTGGGCACGGACGACGGCAAATTGCAGCAAACCACGGACCGCGGCGCTACGTGGACGGACCACAGCGTGAAGCTCAAGGGCCTTCCCGCCGGATCGTGGATCCCGTTCATTCATCTGAGCGCACACAATCCGGACGAGGTGTACGTGGTCGCCAACAACTACCGCCGCAACGATTGGGAGCCTTACCTCTATCGCACCACGGACGGAGGCAAGTCGTGGAAGCGCCTCGTGTACGGCGAAGACGTGCCGGCGCACGTCCAGTGTGTGGTTCAAGACGCTGAGGCGGCGGACCTGTTGTTCCTCGGGACGGAAGAAGGACTGTACTTCAGCGTGGACCACGGCGTGAATTGGCGCCGGTGGACCCACGACGTGCCAGCGGTTCCGGTGCGTGACTTGGCGATTCAAGAGCGCGAAGGCGACTTGGTGCTCGGCACGTTTGGACGGGCGGCGTACGTCATCGAAGACTTGAGCCCGCTTCGCGCGTTGGCGAACGAAGGGGCGGCGGTGCTCAACGCCACGTTCCGTGCGTTTGACGCGGCGACCGGATACCAAGCGCCTTACGCACGGCCTGCGGGATCACGCTTCATGGCCGACCACGTGTGGGAAGGAGAGAACCGCCAGCGCAGCGCGCACGGTCACTTCTACGTCCAAGCAGACACAGCAGAGGCACACTCGGACATGGACGTGGTCATATTGAATGAGCAAGGCGACACCCTTCGACGCATGAACCTCGACGTGGAGGCCGGGTGGCAGACGTTCTCGTGGCGTGGAGATTCGGACGGCATTCGCTGGCCGAGCCGCGACCTGGAAACGTCGGACGAGCCCGTGGGTGGGGGAGTGAGTGTCGCTCCAGGAACGTATTACGCCGTGATGACGCTTGGCGACAACGTGGACACCATGGCCCTGACCGTGGCGCACGACCCGCGCAAGGAATTCGATCGCGGCACCTACGAAGCGGGGTGGGCCCACACCCTGGAAGTGTACGGCGAAGTCGAGCGCTTGGCGGACTTGATGCAAGAACTCGCGGTGGCGGATGCAGCCATGGACGCGATGGGGTCCGTTTGGGCTCACATGAGCGATTCAACGACCACCACCTTGGATTCACTCCAAGGAGAAGTCAGCAAGGGAATCAGCGCGGTGCACGACCTGCTTTGGACGCCGAAGGATTTTGTCGGGTACGACCACGTCACGGTTCGGGTCATGGGCCTGGTGTACGACGCCATGCCCAACCTCACCGAAGGGGCCACGGCGAACGACCAACGCAAGCTTGAGATTGCACGGAACGCCATCGACAAGGTGGAAGCGAAAGTGCGCGCGTTGATGGATGGCCCTTGGCAAGCTCTTCAAGAAGAAGCGGCCACACTGGAGGTCACGTTCGAGGGCGTGCTTGAAGGGGTGAAGCGCTCCGACGACTGACCCCCCGCGTCCCCGAAGCCCGGCGCGATCAGCGATCGCTCCAGGGACGCAAGAGCTTGGTGTAGCCCACCTGCATGGTCAGGTTTTGCATGCGGTCGTCCCAACGCACGTTGGGGTTGACCACGTCGGGCTTTGGCACGATGCCAGGCAGGCTTTGGGTGTGGCGCAAAAACCATTCGCCCGTTTCGCCCGACCTCATGCCAACCCAAACCACCCAGCTCAGCTCCCAACTCCGAATGGGCAGCGTCGTTTCCTCCCATTCTCCGTCGGAGACGCCGCTCGCCAATCCGTCTTCAAACGCGCCGACAAGCACTCCGGGTTGAAGGCCTGTGCCAACGGTGAATCCGTCCTTGAAGTCGTACACGGCGGTCACCGGAAGGTCGACGTAGGTGAATTTGTACCCCCAGTTCGTGTAGTCGTCGATCTTGGGGTTTTGGACTTTGCGGCTGCCTTTTTGGTTGTACACGATGCCCAGCTGAAAGCCCAAATCCCGGTACTGCCGCACCTCCACCACGGCCCCGGCATGCAGCCCCAACTTGTTGAAGCCTTCGATGCCGTCGCCCCGCACTTGCGCGGCCGTGACGCCGAGTGTGTAGCCGCCGTTGAAAAACCACGGCCCACCTTCCGATTGCGCCAAGGCCCCGAGTGAAGCCAAGCACAGTCCCCAAGTGGTGGCCCAGCGCTTCATTCGCTGACCGGCACCGAGAGGGTTTGGATGACGCTGCCGTTGGCCGCCGTCAACACAGCGATGAGGTCGGAGTTGGAGGCGTCCCAGCTGTTGTTCCACGTGAAGGCGTAGCATTCTTGCTGGGTCTCGCCCGCAGCTGGATTTTCAGCGACAACCAAGCCCTTGGCGCCCGTCACGCTGCCTCGCAACATGTGTTCGTGCTCGTATTCCTCCACGTAGCCTGTGCCTGGCGGATCCACGTTGCTGTACCACAATTGAGGCCCCACCAAGTGGTTTTCCGAGACGAGCAAAGCCAATCGGACAGGACCCTCTGCGCCTGCGAACCACGTGACGTGCACGTGAATGCCCGTGTTGCCCGAGGACCCATCGTGATCGACGACCATTTGAAGGCCCGCCTTGGGGCTCGCGTCAAGCAGGGCATCCACCGCAGCGTCCCATTGGTCCAGCAACAAAATGCTGGTCTCGTCGTCCAAACGATTCACACGGCCGACCGGGTTGACCTGAAACTCGAGGTCCTCCCAAAACACATCGCTCTCGTCGCACGTCCAATCCGTCGGATACTCTTCGCTGGTGCTCGCGAGTTCACCAGCGTGAATGGCCAACGGGACGATTTGGTCAGGATGCGCCGCGTACAGCGCTGCAGCCTTGACGGCGGCTGGCGGGCAGTTTCCGCATTGATGCGCCGTAAAGTCCTCCACGAGGATGCGTTGCACGTCCACTTCGAGTGCTGAAAATTCAGGCGCCTCGGTGGCGTCACACGGTTCAATGACCCCAATCACGGGGTCTTCCAGGGTGTCGCAAGCGGCCATTCCCAAACACAGAGAAGCGCCTGCAACCATCCAAAATCGAAGGTTCATGCTCAATGTTTGACCAGGTTCACGTGTTGAACGTCTTCGCCGAGACGCACTTGAACGACGTACGTACCTGGCTGAAGGTTGCTCACATTCAATTCTCGCACGTGGGCCCCGGAGCTCAATCGACCAAACGTCGCCGTTGAAACGCATTGTCCCAACGTGTTGAAGACATCCACAGCGACAACACCAGCGCGAGGGTTGGTGAAGGCCAGCGTCGCGGTGGATTCTGCCGGATTGGGGTAGAGGGCCAACTCCGCCGCGACGGCCAATTCCTTCACATCGGTCACCGCGTTGGCATTCAACGCAAAGGAAATCTCGTCAAATTCCACAATCTCCTGCCAGAACAGGTCCTCGTCCACAACCGCTTCGCCGTCCATGCTGTTGATGCGCAAATACCCGACATCCGCCATGGTGGCTGCTCCGTTGTACAAACCGTCACCTCCCGCATCCAACAAAGTCAACGTGTAACATCCAAGCGCCGGCAACGTGATGTCCCAACTGTAGAGCGTCAACGATTCCGTCATTTCTGTGCCGGGGAGAACGGAAGCCACTTCCATCCCTGCGTCGTCGGTCAACGTCCACCCCAGTTGCTCGGGCGCGGAATCCGTGCGCACTTGGATTTCGAGGTTGTTGGTGCTTTCCTCGCTCGCGTTCACCGAGCCTTGGGTGGAGTTGTTGCCCTCCACGTCGTCGTCGGAGATCACGTCAAACACAAAGATCGAATTCGCGTCAATCACCACGTCGATGAGGTCCACGGTTGTGAATTCGTAAGTCGCCAATTCTCCTTCCCAATCGGCGCTTCCGATGACCTCGGTTTGGTTGAACGGGAGGAGCTTGGAGACTTGAATCGTGCACGAAGTCAACGTGTCCAAGCCGTTGTTCATCATGCGCACCGCAAGAGAAGCGGGGTTGGCGCCGCACGTCAACTCGTCCCCTGCATAATCCATGAGAAGGGCGTCGTTGGGGAACGACGCCGGCATGCAGCTTGCTGAGAACAACATGCTTTCGTGCCCTTGCACGGTGGATTGCCCGGATTCGGTCAACACTTTATTGGGGCAAATGGTGTAGATGGTGGGGTAGTAGGTGCACTCGTAAAGTGCGAAAGTGGCTCCGCCGTTGTCAATGATCGGGTAGTTTGTTCCTGCAATCCAATTTCCGGGCGTCGCAGGCCCGGTTCCTTCCAAGTCGGCGTGGGTGGTGCTGTCGTCCCCTTCGATGAAGAACACGCGAATTTCGTTGGTGCCCTCCGGTCCGTACAACTCATAGAGTTCCTCGAGCACGCCGCTGTTGTGGTAGTTCCAGCACGGTACGCACCACGTCGCGGAGAAGTCAATGATCACCTGGTAGCCAGAATCTAGAAGGCTGTACAAGTTGTACTCCACACTGTCAATGCTGGTCAGCGTCCAATCCGGGGCGATGCTGCCATCTGGCAATTGAGCTTGGGCCGTGGTCGCGGTGAGAATCAGCGCGAAGGCTGCGATGAACTGTTTCATGAGTTTAAGAATGGCGGGTTTCTGGTTTCGACTCTGAGGTTCCAAGATACCTCAGTTCTTCAGGTCAGGACAAAAAAAATCCGCGCGACCCTGAAAGGCCACGCGGATTCCAATTCGTTTGACGATGACAGAATTACTGCTTCGTGACGCGCATCGTGGTGGTCTCGCCACCTGCATTCAAGTTCACGAGGTAGATGCCTGCTTCCACGCCGGAGAGGTCGAGGTTGGCGCGGTTCAAACCTGCGGGCAAGTTGCCGAGGGTGTTGAACACCACGCGCTCACCAATCAAGTTGTACACCTCCACAGTGGCCATGCCGGCTGCTTTCGTGTTGAACTCGATGTCGGTTGCACCGGCAGTTGGGTTGGGGAACACGTTCACCGTAGAAGACAAAGCGCCTTCAACAATTCCAGCCACGGTAGTCGCTTCCATCCCCGCGTTGGCTTCAGCGAACTCGATGCCAGAAGCGCCGTCGTACTCGAAGACAACACCCACTTCCATGTCACCGTCCATGCTGTACACGCCAGCGGTACCGTCAGCGTAGTTGCCGTATTGAGAGGAGTACAAACCGTCGCCGTACGCGTCGTACATGGTGAAGGTGTAGCATCCGAGGTCGCCCAAACCAACGTCCCACGTGAATGGAGTGTCGGCAGAACCAGCGAGTGATCCCACAGCGACAGAAGCGATTTCGTTGCCCATGTCGTCGTTAATGACCCATCCGGTCTCTTCTGGCCAGTTATCCGTGGTCACGCGAACTTGAACGTAGGTCGTGCTTTCCACAGAGCCGATGACGGTCACGTCTTCTGCAGCAGCCCAGTCCATCATGTTCACTTCCACCAAGGAGACGTTCAAGTCACCCGTTTCCGTGTACTCACCAAGGTCGACAGTCACAGTAGACCCAGAAGCGAGGTCGCCCGTCCAGTTCACGATGTCCGTGTTCCCGTTCAACGTCACTTCGAACGTCGCAGAGGTCACGTTGTCAGGACCGAAGTTGGACATTTCGGTCGAGGCCATCCAAGCAGCACCGCCGCATGAAGCCGCATCGCCATTGTAGCTGCACAAAGGAGCAGGACCGGTGATGGTGTTTTCGCAATCGGCAAAAGCTGCAGCAACGTGATCTTCAAAGCTGACTTGACCAGACTCCACCAAAATGCCGTCAGGGCAGATGGTGTAAATCGTGGGGAAGTACTCTCCGGCGTAGTCGTCGAAGATGCTTCCCGCGTTGTCGATGATGGGGTAGGTGGTGCCCGTGATCCAGTCACCGGCCGTAGCCGTGCCCGTACCTTCCAAATCTGCTTGCGTCGTGGTGTCGTCGCCCTCCATGTAGAACACCATCAAGTCACCCGATCCGTTGGGGCCGAAGGCGTCGTACAAGTCGCGCAGAATGTGCGTGTTGTGGTATGCCCAGCAAGGAGGGCACCACGTGGCGCTGAAGTCGAGGATGACCGTCATTCCTTGGTCGAGGTACGACTGGAGGTTGTGCTCCACGCCGTTGATGTCTGTAGCGGTCCAGTCCGGAGCCATGCTGCCGTCGGGCAACTGGGCGAACGCGCCCACAGAAATCATGGCCGCAGCCACGATTGAGAAGAATTGCTTCATGAGAAATGGTTTTGGATTCAATTCAGGGTTGGTTTCATTCCGTAAGGTGGACGAAAATACGTGAATTCAGGTTGCATCGCATCAAAAACTGCTCGTGAACGTGATTTCAAACCCGTTCGATGCGGGCACGGCACGGCACACCCCTCCGATGCAGAAGATGCCTTCTCGGCGCTTTCCGTACCCTACACTCAAACGGTGAGGGCCGTTGATGTAACCGGCTGATCCGTAGACGTAATGGATGCGCTGGTTGGGGTCGTTGTTGCCAAAATTGTATTGGTCCAGAATGCTCGCAAACCAGTGAGGACTCCACGTGTATTCGGCCAGCACCGTCGCCCAGTGTCCCTTGTCTTGAAGGTCCCCCGGGTGATCGACGTCTTCCCCGACCCAGAGCCCCTGGAATTCTGTGCGTAAGCTCTGCTTCGGCTTGACTTTCCACTGCGTTTCAAGCACGTGGATGTTGGCGTTGACGATGCCTTTGTAGTCCGTGGTCACAGGGGTGGTAAGCGTGTTGAAGTCGAAGTGGTAGAAGGTGTATTTGGCCTTCCACTTCTTGTTGAGTTTGCGGCTTGCCGAGAAATTGAAATCCCGAACAAACAGCTCGTCGCCCGGTCCCCAGCTGTTGCGCTCGTAGCCGTAGAGGACGCTTTCCACTTGATCCGAAGCGTAGTGGGTGGTGTCGAGGCTGTTGGCGGCCGCGAAGCTGGCGCTCAGCTTGGTGCCGTACTTGCCCCCGAGCTTGCTGCCCTTGGGGATGGTGTAGAAAATCTCGGCACTCGCGCTTGTTTCTCCCGTGATGACCGTCGCATACGGATAGAGGGTGCCCGCGAGGTTGTAGGTGTGCTGTTGCGTCACGGCGGGGATGTAGTTGATCGGCAGGTCAAACAACCGCAAGTCGCGGTCGGAGCGGTAGCTCATGTTGTCGATCATCTTGGCCGTGAGCAGGACACCGAGACCTTTTTGGCTGTACCCGAGGGTGGCCAAGAAGGCTTCTCCGTTGCGGTAGGTGAAGCCGTTGTCGGCACTGGGGTCGTTGATTTTTCGGGCGTATTCCAATCCTCCCGTCCAGCCTTTTCGAATCGCGTTGAGGCGGTAGGACCAGGATCCGACGTTTTGGGGCATGGCGAGCACCAAGCTGTCCACATTGAACGAGCTCCCTGGCTGGAATTTGCTAACGAAACTCGCCCCAACCGTGACTTTCAGCGGGCGTTCCTCCCAGCCGGAAATCATGGCGTTCAAGTCGCCTTCGACGTCCACCGCCCGAATGACGCCCGGACCGTTGATGAGGCCGTCGTCAAAGTCAAAGCGTTGCTTCCCGTAGATGAATTTGGCCTGCACGCCTTCCACCGGCTTCAGGATCAAGCGGAAGCCGTCCATGGCGTTGTCGATGCCGAGGTTGCGTTCCTCGTACGAACGGAACACCAGGCCACTCCCGAATTGGTCGTAGAAGTTCCCGATGGTGACGTCAATGCCGCGTTCGTTGTCTTGGTAACGCCCAAACCGATACCCGACGCCGCTCCCCTTGAAGCGTCCTGGGAATCCGAGGACGGCATTGAGGTAGCTCTCGTAACGCACCCCAGCGCTGAAGTTACCTTGGTTGTAGAGGACATTGGCGAACGCGTTGTAACCTGTTTTGGCAGGCGGAACAACGGCCCCAATCAAGGAGTCCTCTGCGTACGATTGCCACAGAATGCCAACGTTACCAGAAATCGACGGAGCGTTGTCATCTCCGTTCAATTGCCCCGAAGCAGGGGTGGTCAAGGTGAGGACGATGGCACCAACAAGGGCGGCGATTCGCCAGGATGGAAATCGGCTCATTCCGCGAGCTTGAGGAGCTCCTCGTAGAGTTCGAATTCGTCGCCGTCCGCGTAGTTGTTGTGGGACCAAACGACGTTGCCCTCCGCATCCACCACAAACGTGTGAGGCACGTTGTTGACGTTGAGGGCTCGAGCAAATTCGCGGTTTGGGTCCAGCAAGATGTCGTATTCCCATCCCACGCTGTTGACGTAGGGCGCCACGCGATTCATCGAGCGTTGGTCGTCGATGCTGACGGCCACGATTTTCACGCCGGTTTCGTCCACCCAATCTTCGTACAATTCGGCGTAGTTGTTCAGTTCACGCTTGCATGGGCTGCACCATGTCGCCCAAAAACAAAAGACCGTCGGCCCTTCCGGTTGAAGGGTGCTTGCGGTGGAAACGGTGTTGCCTTCGATGTCTTTGAGGGAGACGTCGGGAAGGGTTTGGGCGAAGGTGGCCAGCGAATAGGTCACAAGGCCTGTTGCCAAGAGCAATCGAGTCAGTGTCATGAGGTGAGTTTTCGTGCAGGTCAGCATGAATCAAGCCAAAAATAAGACTTCACTTGTCAAGTCTCTCGGCACGTCTGTGAGTTTCCTTCTGCATGACGGGCATTCTCCTTATCTTTACGATTATGCAAAAGCGAGCAATCATTTGGATGTTGAGCGTGTTTGGTTGGGCCACCACGCAAGGTGTGAACGCCCAAGCCACGGTGTTGAATGCCCCAGACACCATCATGGTGGCGTTGGATACGCTGACAGCAGGAGGAGCCGTGGAAGCGCATTGGGATGTTGCCAACGAGACCGATGCGCCCATGATGTTGATGGTGACCCGCACCTTTCTCGATACCGTGTCGCCTTTCAATTACCCCTATTCATCTGGGGAGCCAGGAGCCTACGAGCGTTTTTGCTGGGGCCCGACCTGTTTCAACTACGGCACGGACAGCTCTCCCACGAACGAGGCCTTTTTCGTGACCCTGCAGCCAGGACAGTCCACCAGCACGTTCCGCAGCGATTACTATCCCAACGGATTGGAGGGCAGCTCTACGCTGCAATATTGCTTTCACCCGGAAGGAGAACCCTTGGGTGGAGCTTGTCACAGCATCACGTTTACGGCAGTGGCTGCGGCTAGCGTTGCGCCCATCGAAAAGCAACCCACTCGCCTTGTTTCTCTGTCGCCCAACCCCGCATCTGAGGAGGTTCTCGTTCGGTTTGAACAAGCGGCAGGTGGCGTCTTGGAGTTCCGTAACCTCGTGGGGCAAGTGATCCGCACGGAAGCCGTTTTCGGAGGGGTAAGTGCTCAGCGCGTTTCTGTGGCTGATTTGGCAGACGGCATTTGGCTTGTGACGTACAAAGTCGATGGGGTGGCCGTGTCCACCAAGCGGTTGGTCATCCGCTGAACCCGGGCGCTTGCATTGTGCACGAACAAGTGTGCATCCTTTGCATGAGAACGAGGTCATGCACCCGACCTTCGTGGTGAACTTCGCATCCTTATGCAGACCAACAATTTGAAGAAAGAGGCCCTCGAATACCACGCTCGAGAGCGGCGAGGGAAGGTCGAGGTGGTTCCTACCAAGCCCTACAGCACGCAACGAGACTTGAGCTTGGCGTACAGCCCTGGTGTGGCGGAACCCTGCAAGGCCATTGCGGACAACCCGCAAGACGTTTACAAGTACACCGCCAAGGGCAACTTGGTGGCGGTCATTAGCAACGGCACCGCGGTGCTGGGCTTGGGCGACATCGGTCCCGAAGCGAGCAAACCCGTCATGGAGGGCAAGGGCGTCTTGTTCAAGGTCTTTGCCGACATTGACGTGTTCGACATCGAAGTTGATGCTTCCGACGTGGACCAATTTGTCGCGACGGTCAAGGCCATCGCTCCGACGTTTGGGGGAATCAACCTCGAGGACATCAAGGCTCCTGAGGCGTTCGAAATCGAACGCAGGCTGAAGAAGGAGCTGGACATCCCCCTGATGCACGACGACCAACACGGCACGGCCATCATCAGCGCGGCGGCTTTGATCAACGCCTTGAAGCTGGCCGAGAAGAACATCGAAGACATTCGGGTCGTGGTCAGCGGGGCGGGTGCGGCGGCAATGTCGTGTTTGGACATCTACGAGCAGTTGGGCATGAAGCGTGAAAACGCGGCGGTGTTCGACAGCCGCGGCCACATTCACTCAGACCGCGAAGGGCTTGACGCCAGCAAGCAGAAATACGCCACTGAGGTGCAATTCGCCGACTTGGCGGAGGCCATGAAAGGGGCGGATGTGTTTTTGGGATTGAGCAAGGGAGGACTCGTGGACGCGAGCATGGTGCAAGCCATGGCCGCCAACCCCATCGTGTTCGCGTTGGCCAACCCCGACCCCGAGATTGCGTACGACGAGGCGATGGATTCGCGCGACGACGTGATCATGGCGACCGGCCGAAGCGACCACCCCAACCAGGTCAACAACGTCCTCGGATTTCCCTACATCTTCCGAGGTGCGTTGGACGTCCGGGCCACGGGCATCAACGACGCGATGAAATTGGCCGCTGTGCGTGCCATCGCCTCGCTTGCGGAAGAAAACGTTCCCGACGAGGTGAGCGAAGCGTACGGGGAGGGGGCGCTGACGTTTGGACGTGAACTCATCATTCCCAAGCCGGTGGACCCACGTTTGATCACGGCCGTCGCTCCTGCGGTGGCGCAAGCTGCGATGGAGTCCGGCATTGCCCAAGCGCCCATCTCAGATTGGGAGCACTACAAGCGGCAGTTGGAACTGCGCTTGGGCAACGACAGCACCTTCTCGAGGAACATCGCCACGCGAGCTGCGCGCGCTCCGAAGCGCGTGGTGTTCGCGGAGGCGGAGCATTACAAGGTTCTGAAGGCTGCGGAAATGGCCATGGACGAGGGCATCGCCCACCCCATTTTGCTTGGCCGGGAAGAGCGGATTGCGGCACTCATCGAGGAGAACAGCCTGGAATTGGAAGGCGCGACCATCTTGGACCCACGGGGAGACGACCAGCTTGAGCGTCGGCAGGCGTTTGGGGAAGTGCTTTTCGCGCGCCGCAAGCGCCACGGATTGACGGCCATCGAGGCAGAGCGCTACATGCGCCAGCGGAACTACTTCGGTTCGATGTTGGTCGATCAAGGAGAGGCGGACGCCTTGGTTTCTGGCTTGACCCGGAACTACCCCAACGTGATCCGCCCCGCGCTCCACACCATCGGCAAGGCCCAAGGGGTCAACAAGGTAGCGGGGATGTACATCCTCCAAACCAAGAACGGCCCCATGTTCTTTGCGGACACGACGGTCAACACCAACCCGACGGCGGAGGACATCGTGAACATCACCTTGCTGACCGCAGAGGCGGTTCGCAACCTGCGCATCGTTCCCCGAATTGCGCTGCTCAGCTACTCGAATTTTGGAAGCTCCAAGGGGTACGATGCCGAGAAAATGGCGGAGGCCGCGAGGTACTTGCACGTGCACCATCCCGAACTCATCGTCGACGGGGAGATTCAAGCCAATTTCGCGATGAACCAGGAGAAACTCGCGGAGAGTTTCCCGTTCAGCGCCTTGCATAAGCGTCGCGTGAACACCCTCATCTTCCCCAACCTCGCAGCAGGAAACATCAGCTACAAGCTGTTGCAGGAATTGGCGGGCATGGATGCCCAAGGGCCCGTGTTGCTCGGAATGCGCAAGAGCGTGCACATCCTGCAGATGGGATCGAGTGCGAAAGAAATTTTGGACATGGTGCGCTTAGCCGTGGTTGACGCCCAAATCAAAGACTCTCAACTGTGATCCACCACTTGCACGGACGACTCGTCGAAAAACACCCCACCTACGTGGTGGTGGAATGCGGCGGGGTGGGCTATTTCGTGGCCATCAGCCTGACCACTTTCGACCAACTCGGCGACGACGAGTCGGTCAAGATTCACACCCACATGGTCGTCCGAGAGGACGCTCAACTCTTGTACGGGTTTGCGACCGAGGCGGAACGCGCGTTGTTTCTGCTTCTGCTCGGCGTCAACGGCGTGGGAGCGAACACGGCACGGCTCATTTTGAGCGCCATGGACCCAGATGCCGCGGCAGGGGCCATTGCCTCAGGAGACGTCGACGCCATGAAGCGCGTGAAGGGCATCGGGGCCAAGACAGCCCAGCGCATCATCGTTGACCTCCAAGACAAGGTGGATGCTGCAGGTGCGGCGAGCGGCGGGGCTTCTTCGTCCTCGCTTTCGGCTTCGCACAATACAATCAAGAACGATGCGTTAGGGGCACTGACATCGCTCGGCTTTGACAAGGCCAAATGCAACGCTGTGTTGGAAAAACTCTTGGCATCTCAAGGAAATTCCGCCACGTTGGAAGGCCTCATTAAAGCCGCTTTACGCGAACTTTGACCGACACCGACGATTGAACCTGGAACGCGCATGACCCCCCCACCACAGGCCACTGAGCCGCTTTGGAGGAACATCTGGACCCTTGGATTGGCCGCGATGGCCGCGTTCTGGGGGCTTTCAACGTCTGTGCACGCCCAAACCCAGACCCAGTCGGACACCACGTTCAATCTGCCGTTTCCCCACGACAACGGCGACATGTACAACCCGTCGGAATTCCCCGGGGGGGTGTCGTTGCAGTGGCCGAGCAACTTCAACTACGGCGTGGTGTATAACCCCATCACGGGCATGTACGAGGTGCAGCAAACCATTGGGGATACGCTTCAGTTCCGCCCTTCCAGCCTGTTCACGCTGGACGAGTACTTGAACTACAACATTGAGGGAAACCTCACCGAATTCTGGAACGAGCTCCAGGAAGAGGAGGATGAGGCCGATCGCGCGTTTGCTCCCAAGCTCGAGATTGACAGCGAGCTGTTCGAGATGATTTTCGGCAGCAATGAAATCGAAATCAAGCCACAGGGTACGGCAGAAATCACGCTGGGCTACACGTGGAACAACACGGAAAATCCACGAATCCCAGAGCGCCAGCGTCGGGCGGGTTCGGTTGATTTTGACCAACGCATCCAGCTGAACATCGGCGGGAAGATTGGGGACAAGATTGAGCTTGGCACCCAATACAACACGCAGTCGCTCTTTGACTTCGAGAACCAGATGAACATCGGGTTCCAGGGCGAAGAAGACGACATCCTGAAGAACATCGAGGCGGGGAACATCAACATGCCGCTGAACAGCAGCTTGATTGTCGGGTCGCAGAGTCTGTTTGGTTTGAAACTTGAGACGCAATGGGGTCGCTTGTACAACACGACGGTCTTCAGCCAGCAAAAAGGGGAGAGGAGCGAGATTGAGGTCGAAGGCGGAGCCCAAACCCAAGAATTCGACATCCGCGCCGACGACTACGAGGCCAACCGGCACTATTTCCTGTCGCAGTTCTTCGTAGACCAGTACGACGAGGCCATGCGCTCGTTGCCCGTGCCCAACTCGGGCGCGATGATCAATCGAATCGAGGTGTACGTGGTCAACACGCAAGCGAACACTCAAGACGTTCGAAACATCGTGGCGTTCACGGACCTTGGGGAACACCCGTCTTACGTGTCGACCAACCTGCCCCTTGGGAACCTCACGAACAACGAAAGCATCTTCACCAACGAGGCCCTTGAGCCTTCCACTGAGGCTACGACGGACAGAGCGCCCAACAACTACAACAACGACTTGTTCCGCAGCTTGACCCTAAACCAAGGGGTGATGGATTACACGGGGGCCAACCAAGCCATTTCGACTGCGCTCGGCGGAGACTTGAAGCAAGGGGTCCACTACGAGCGAGTGGGGAACGCTCGAAAGTTGAGCCCATCGGAATTCACCTACAACAGCCGGTTGGGTTTCATCTCGCTGCGCCAAGCATTGAACAATGCGGAGGTCTTGGCCGTGGCGTATGAGTACACGTTGAACGGGGAAACGTACCAAGTCGGTACGCTTTCGCAGGACGGTTACGCGGCGCCCGGGGCTCTGATTTTGAAAATGCTGAAGTCGTCCGTGACGCAGGTCAAGTTGGACAACGGAGAGCAGGCGCCGCTCTGGCGGACCATGATGAAAAACGTGTACTCGATGGGCGCCTTTGGGGTGAGCAACGAGGACTTCCGTTTGGACATCTGGTACAACGACCCCAACTCGGGAGTCGACTTGAACTACATCCCACGCGCGCCGCTCGAAGGCCGGCTCCTGATTCAGGTGTTGGGCATGGACCGCATCGACATCAACGGCATGCCGAACCAGGACGGGGTGTTCGATTACGTCGACAACGCGGCCGTCAGTGGTGGAACAATCAACAGCCAGAACGGCCGGGTTTTCCTGCCGTCAGTGGAGCCGTTTGGGTCGAACCTTGCCGAAAAAATCACCGAACTCGCCGCCGAAGAGGGCATGTCGAACTCGGATCGGGATGGCCTGATTCAAACCTTGGTGTTCCAGCCGCTGTACGACAGCACGAAGACGGCCGCACAGCAAATCCCTTCCCTCAACCGGTATCGAATCAAGGGGCGATTTCAGTCTCAGAGTTCTTCCGAAATCCAGCTCAACGCACTGAACGTTCCCGAGGGGTCGGTGACGGTGACGGCAGGCGGGGTGAGGTTGGTGGAGAACCGCGACTACACGGTCGATTACAACCTTGGTCGGGTGCGCATCATCAACGACGGCCTTTTGGAATCGGGCCAAACCATCAAGGTCTCGCTCGAATCCAATTCCTTGTTCAACATCCAAACGAAGACCCTCCTTGGGACGCGTTTTGATTACGTGGCGAGCGACAACTTCAACATCGGAACGACCCTGTTGAACATGCGGGAGCGCCCGTTGACTCGGAAAGTCAACATGGGCGACGAGCCGGTGAACAACACGGTGGTGGGCGCGGACTTCTCTTGGCAAACGGAAAGCCGTTTGTTGACGGAATTGATGGACCGCTTGCCGTTTTACAGCACCACCGCGAAGTCCACGTTTGACATCAGTGCGGAGGGAGCCTACCTCATTCCCGGCCACAGCCGAGCGGTGGGGGACGAAGGCACGGCGTACATCGACGATTTTGAAGGCTCCCAAAGCACCATTGATTTGCGCGCGGTCAACCGGTGGTTCTTGGCGTCCACCCCTCGGTGGCAGTTCGTCAAGTTTCCGGAAGCCTACTTGGAAGACAACCGAGCGTCCAACTACAACCGCGCGGGGTTGAGCTGGTACACCATCGACCCGTCGCTGATGAATGGAAGTGCGTTGCAGGATGGCCAGGTGGATGCCGAGGTTCGTCAAGACCACCGGATGCGTCAAATCCTCCTCCGCGAATTGTACGAAAAGGGCGATTACAGCAACAGCGCCACGGCGGGGATGCCCACCAACCTTCCTACGCTCGATTTGACCTACCGTCCCTCAGAGCGTGGACCTTACAACTACGAGCCGTTTGATGGTTCGGACCATTCTTCCGGATTGGAAGTCGACGGATCGTTGAAGAATCCCGAGGAGCGTTGGGCGGGCATCCAGCGAGCGTTGACGACGACCGACTTCGAAGCGGCCAACATCGAATACATCCAGTTTTGGGTGATGGACCCATTCAACGAGGATTCGGAAAACGAGAGCGGTGGAAAGCTCTACATCAACTTGGGCAACGTCAGCGAGGACATCCTCAACGACAGCCAGCTCGAATTTGAGAACGGGTTGCCTTCTGCGAACAACACCGAGTTGGAGACGGACACGAGCACGTGGGGGATTTACCCCGACCCGACCACATTCAACGTGGTCAACGCGTTTGACAACAGCACCAACGACTACAGCGTGCAGGACGTCGGTTTGGATGGTTTGAACAGCGAAAAGGAGCGTGATTTCTTTGCGGACTGGCTCGACGGGTTGGAAGCGGATTTGAGTCCGGACGCGTTGGCGGCCTACCAAGCGGATCCTTCCGCCGACGACTTCCGTTACTTCCGCGACCCGATCGCGCAAGAGAACGAAGAAGACATCCTGGAGCGCTACCAGTTCTTCAGCCGCTACGAAGGGAACTCCAACACGCAGCAGCCTTACGGCTACCCCATCACGTCGACGACCATCCCCAACACGGAGGACATCAACGAAGACTTGACGCTGGGCACCATCGAATCGTACTACCAGTATGAGATTCCGATGACCTTGTCGGATTTGTCTCCCGACAACATTGGCAAGGGCTACCTGTCCGACATCCTCGAAACGGTGTCCAAAACCAACGGCGCAGGAGAACAACGCCCCATCCGGTGGTACCAATTCAAGATTCCGGTCAAAGAGTACCAGCAGGCGTACAACGGCATCAGCGACTTCCGTTCGATTCGGTTCATGCGGATGTTCATGGAGGGATGGCGCGAGCCAGTGACGCTCCGTTTCGCGCGCATCGAATTGGTGCGCGGCGAGTGGCGTCGCTACGAACAGAGCCTGGCCGGATTTCAGGAACTCGAAGTGGACGATCCGACGGGAACGCAGTTCGCCCTGACGGCGGTCAACTTGGAAGAAAACGGGGTGCGCCAGCCGGTACCTTACGTCATTCCTCCGGGCATCAACCAAGAGATCGACCCCTCCAACTTGAACCAGCGCCGCTTGAACGAGCAGTCGCTCGCTTTGGAGGTGTGCGGACTTGAGGACGGGGATGCGCGGGCGGCCTACCGCAACATCAACTTCGACATGCGGATGTACGAACGCCTGAAGATGTTTGTGCACGTGGAGGCCGGACGCGCGGACGAGATTTTGAACGAAGGGGACGTCAACGTCTTTGTGCGTTTGGGGAGCGACTACGACCAGAACTACTACGAATACGAGATCCCGTTGAAGCCGACGCCCATCGACGTGACGGCGTTGACGGACTACGACATTTGGCCCGAGGAGAACAACATTGACATCAACTTGGATTCGTTGAGGTTGTTGAGTTTGAAGAAACTCCAAAACCGCTACGTCCTCAATCAAACCTCGTCCACCGGCGTGTATTCCGAATACGACCCCATTGGCAAAAAGCGCCTCTCGGTGAAAGGAAACCCCACGCTGAGCAACGTCGTGACGGTGATGGTGGGGATTCGCAATCCGGACAAGGATTTGGAGCAACCGCTTTGGACGTCGGACGACGGCCAACCCAAGTGCGCGGAGATGTGGGTCAACGAATTGCGGTTGTCAGGCTTCAACGAAGAAGGTGGTTGGGCTGCCGTTGCACAAGCCAACGCCACGTTGGCGGATTTGGCCAACGTCAGTGTTGCGGCGAACATGTCGGTTCCAGGCTGGGGAGGATTGGAGCAGCGGGTGCAGGAGCGACAGCGGGAGACCATTCAAGGACTCGATGCGAACGGCACGATTCAATTGGGCAAGTTGCTGCCTGAAAAGTTGGGCGTGACGCTGCCGATGTATGTGGGGTACAGCAACCAAACGAGCACCCCGCAGTTTGATCCTTTGTCCCCAGATGTGGAGGTGTTGGACCTTGCGGCGATGGCGGAATTGGGTGAAGTCAGCGAAGAGGATCGCGACGCCCTGAACAACCGGCAACAAAACGCGCGAAGCATCAACGAGGTGCGCAGCATCAACTTCTCGAACGTCAAAGTGGCTCCTCAGTTCGGCAAAGGAGGCGGAAGCAAGGACCGGAACAGCCGCAATAAAGGCAACGACGCGAAGGGAGACAAGCTGACCGAGGAGCGCGAGAAGTTTGGGGCCAACAACCCGCGTGGCGGCGGTGGAGGCCGTGGTGGAAGCAGCAACAGCAGCTCGGGATTGTTGTCCATCGTGAATCCCGCCAACTTTTCAGCGAACTACAGCTACAACGAGCAGTACCGCCAAGACATTTACACGGACAACTTCCGCAACGTCGAACACCGTGGGGGGTTAAACTACACCTGGCAGCCCAAACCCAAAAAGCGTGAGCCTTTCTCCAAGATTGGGTTCTTGAGGAATTCCGAGTACTTCAAATTGATCCGCGACGTCAATTTCTACTTGCTGCCGAAGCAGGTGTCGGCGTCCAACCAAATGCAGCGGATGTACGAGGTGAGTCAAGTTCGCGACAACATGTCGGTCCTGAGTCCCGATTCCGAGTTTGAGCCGTTGATTTTCCCACAGGTGGTCAAAACGTGGACCTGGAACCGGAATTACACGGTCAAGTACGACCTGACCCAAGCGTTGAAGTTGGATTACCAGGGGACGGCCCAGGCGTTGATCTTGGAAGACGCCGGTGAAATTCCCTCCGAAATCGACGATCCGGATGCTTACAACGCGTACCGCGACAACGTTCAGGCGAGTTTGATGCAGGGCGGTGAGGTGACGACGTACAACCACCAGGTGAACGGGACGTACAAGTTGCCGCTTGACAAATTCCCGTTGACGGATTGGTTGAGCGCGGACACGCGTTACCAAAGCTCGTTCCGCTGGGATCGCGCGCCGTTTGCTCAGGACACCCTCGGCAACACCATCCAGAACAGCCGCAACCTGAGCCTCAACACCCAGGCGAACTTCAAGAACTTCTACAACAAGGTTCCGTACCTGAAGGAGATCAACAACAAGCGGCGCCCACGTCCGTCAGACCGCGAAGTGAGCAACGAGAAGCGCGACGGGTTTGGCAACATCGACGAGGACGAAGAGAAGGAGAAGAAGGAGCTGAACATCGTGGAGCACGTGCTGCGCTTTGCCATGGGCTTGCACAACGTGAGCGGAACGTACGCCCGGAACGAAGGCACCATGTTGCCCGGTTACGCTCCGAAGTCCGTGTACGGCGGGTTTGACCGCGATTTGGTGGCACCGGGCATTCCGTTCTTGGTGGGCCACCAACAGACGGACCTCTACGGAAACGGGTTTGGTGAGGGGACGTTCGCCCAGCAGGCGGCCTCCAACGGGTGGCTCGTGCAGCAGCCCAACTTGAACAACCAGTACACGGAATCGTACAGCGAGAACTTCAACGTTCGGGCCAACCTCGAGCCGATTCGCGACTTCAAGATTGAATTGACGGCGAACCGCAACATCAGCAAGAACTACCAGAGCTTCTTCCGCTACGACGAGGATTTGCAGGACTACGTCAACGAATCGGCCAACGAAACGGGGAACTTCACGGCGACGGTGATGACGTGGCCGACCGCGTTCGTGGACGACGACAGCACGTACACCAATTCCGTGTGGGAGTCGTTCTTGGCGGGGCGTCGTTTCATCAGCGAGCGCCAAAACGAGTTGAACTACAACGACGAGCTCAATGAAATTGGGTATGCGCCTGGGTTTGGGCCGATCAGCCAAAACGTGGTCGTGCCGGCTTTCATGGCGGCCTACCTCGGACTTGCGCCGCAGGATGTGCCGCTTGACGTGTTCCAAGCGCCGGTGCGCCCCAACTGGCGTGTGAGCTACGACGGCTTGTCCAAGAACCCGACGCTGAAGAAGACGTTCAAGCGTTTCAACTTGAACCACACGTACCGCAGCACGATGTCGTCCGCCTACACGACCAACCTCGGGTACGAGGGCGACGAACAGGGACGTCCCACGGCAACGGACCAAGGGGAGTATCAGGACTACATCAGCCAACGCCAGCTCAACACGGTGACGATTTCCGAGCAGCTGTCGCCACTCGTCGGGGTGGACATGAGCATCAAGACGGCGAACGACAACGAGCCTCAAATCCGGGTGGAAATCACCCGTGACCGCAACGTCAATTTGGGGTTGTCCAACTACCAAATCACCGAGACCAAAACGAAGGGCGTGGTCATTGGTTTGGGCTACAAGTTTGACGACGTGCCCAACCCGTTCTTGAAGACCTACGGCAAGCTGCCCATCAAGATGTTGAAGAAGACGGACTTCTTGGTGCGTTGCGACGTCAACATCCGTGAGAACAGCACGGTCATTCGGAAAATGGTGGAGCAGCAGAATCAGGTGACGGCCGGCCAGCGCTTGGTGTCCATCAAATTGAGCGGCGACCTCGAGGTGAGCGACAAGATGACGTTGCGCGCGTTCTACGACCAGCAAATCAACAAGCCCAAGGTGTCGACGTCGTTTGCCACGACCAACATCAGTTCCGGGGTGGCGTTGCGCTTCAATTTGACGCAGTGATTTGACCCTGCGTCGGGGTGAACAAATTGGGGTCGCGAAGTGTACCTTCGCCGCATGAACATTCCAGACACATTGAAGTACACCAAGGAGCACGAATGGGTGCGCCTCGAAGGTGATGTGGCCGTGATTGGCATCACGGATTTTGCCCAAGGCGAGTTGGGCGACATCGTGTTCGTTGAAGTGGAAACGGTGGACGAATCGCTGGACGCCGACGAGGTGTTTGGGACGATCGAGGCCGTCAAAACGGTGAGCGACTTGTTCATGCCCGTGGCCGGCGAGGTGGTGGAATTCAACGAGACGGTCGAAGACGACCCGTCGTTGGTGAACTCCGACCCCTACGGCGAAGGGTGGCTCATCAAGGTGAAGGTGAGCAACGCGGACGACGTGGCCGGCCTGCTCGACGCAGAGGGCTACAAGGCGCACGTCGGCTAACCCCATGCCCAACGGCGCGACGCACAGCGCAGGTCCACGCATTTGGATTGTCCCGGCGTGCGCGACGCTTGGCATTGTGGGGATGCACCTGCTCCCTGGCTCGGACTTAAGCGCGGACGACTGGTGGGCCGTGTGGCACATGGACAAGTTGCTGCACATGCTGGCGTTTGGGTTTTGCGGGCTGACCTGGCTCATCGCCTTGGCCAAACAGCGTCGCCTGCAACAAGGAATTGCCATGGCCCTGGCTCTTGCAGGCGGAACCCTGATTTTCGGCACGGTCCTTGAAGCCATGCAAGGTGCGTGGATGCCCGGTCGGTTTTTCGATTTGGCCGATGTGGCGGCCGATGTGGCGGGGGCGGGATTGTCCCTGGTCGCATTCAAAGCCATCTTTGGCCAAAAGCCGGGCAGAATCGCAAGCGATTGATTAATTTCACCCCCTCAAACCCGTCTCATGCTTCGCAGAAAGACCCCACAGGCTGATCTCGAGAACAAACGCTCCGCATGGCGGGCGCTCGGATTTGTGGCCTCCCTGTCCTTGATTTTGTCCGCCCTGGCGTGGACCTCTTACGACGTGGCCATCACGCGGGCCCTCGACTTTGAAGCGGACCTGCTCGAAGACGAGGAGATCCCCGTCAACGTGGTGACGCCACCACCACCACCACCACCACCGCAACAAACGACGGTGATTGAGATTGTGGATGACGAAGAGGAAATTGAGGAGGAACTCGAAATCGAGGACATCGAACTCGACGAAGACACCGAGATTGAAATCATTGAGGATGAAGAGGACTTCGAGGAAGACACCCCCTTCATGATCGTGGAGAACATGCCGGCGTTTGGGCCGTGCACGGACATGCGTGGCGACGAGCGTCACCAGTGCACGCAGATGGAAATCATCAGGTACGTCAGCAGCAACACCAAGTACCCGCCCATCGCCAAGGATGCGGGCATCCAAGGCACGGTGTTCGTGTACTTCGTCGTCGGCAAGGACGGCAAGGTGCGCGATGTGAAAGTGTTGCGTGAAGTGGATCCCCGTTTGGACAAGGAAGCCATGCGTGTCGTGGAGAGCTTGCCGACGTTTGAACCTGGTCAGCAGCGCGGGAAGTCCGTGTCGGTGCAATACACCATCCCGGTGAAATTCATCATCCGGTAAACCAGGAGATTCCTTCGAACCACCCGTCGACGGCCATCAAGCCGTAGATCGCAAAGAGGAGTGCCCCCCAAGGCATTCCTCTTTTCGCATACAAGTAAATGCTCACCGTGTCCATGACCATCCAGTAGATCCAGTTGACGGGGTCGCCGTGAATCATCCACCACGTTCCAACCACGCTGAACACCGTGGTGAAGGCGTCGAGCTTGGGCATGGAACTGCCTCGTTGGGTCAGCCACGGCACGGCACCCCACCAAGCCAAACCGCCCAGAGCGAGGGCAACGAGATGCGGCACCCAGCCGTGGGTGTCGGTTGACCAGTCGGAAGCGCCGGACAGCCAGGCGCCGTAACCCGCCATGGCCAAATAGAAGGCATGCAGCGCGGTTTCAGCTTGCAGGTTCCGTTTCCAGCACGCGAATCCCAGGGCCACGGCGCCGACTGCGGCAAACGCGTAAGCGAGGGGAAGGCTTCCCTGCAAGTACAGGTAGGTGTAGGCGAGGTTGAGCCCGACGCCGGCAACTTCAGCGGCCCTCACCACGGCCACTGGCTCAAAACGTGTTCGAGGCGGGCTGCGGCTGTTTCGCCTTCGACCACAAGGTGAGGGCGGTGCTCGAGGTGGGCGCGGTACTTGGCTTCAAGCGCCAAACGATCTTCCAGTTCTGGCAAAGTGCGCAACGGGTCGGGCTCCCACGTCTCGAGCACGGGGCAGAGGATGTGAAGGTCCACAGCGGGGTGGGCGGGCATCAGGGGATGCCAACTGAAGTCCAAGACGGCCTCAGACCACATGCGAAGCACGAGGTCGCCGGTGTCGCACACGACCCCTCGAGCTCCGCTCCTCAAAGCGGCAGCCGCAGCTTCGCTTTGCAGCTCATGCAGGTCGTCAAAGGTTTGTTCGGACACGTTGGGGGAGAGAACGTCCGGGTGGGTTCGGGCTGCCTCAGGCGTCCAGACCCAGCCGAGCCGGTCGGCGAGCATGCGGGACAGGGTGGTTTTTCCCGAGCATTCGACTCCTGTGACCACCACACGACGAAAGGAACTCATGGTTGATTTCGGATGGGGTAGGTGGAGAACCCTGTGTCGAATTCGCAATCGCAGGGTTCAGATAGGTTGAGCTGCACCTCGGGAAGCAGGGCTTTGAGGATATCTTGTTCCTCCACGGTCATTTCGTTGTGCAGCAGGTCCAATATTTGCAGGCGCTCCAAATTGCCCAGCGACGCGGGGAAACTTGCCAAGACGTTCCCCCACAAGCTTAGAATCTGCAAAGACGTCATGTTGTCGATGTCCAAGGGGATGCCGGTCAGGTAGTTCTCTCCAAGGCTGAGCTGTTCAAGTTGGGGCATGCCAAGCAGCACTTCAGGAAAGTCAGAAATGCGGTTGTAATCGGCGAGAAGCACCTTCAAATCCGTGAGTTCTGGAAGCCATTTGGGCAGCCCTTGGAGTCGATTTCGATTGGCGATGAGGTATGTTAAGTCGGGCAGGGATTTCAAACCTTCGGGCAGGTCGCTGAGGCGGTTTCGGGTGAGGTCCAAGGCGAGCACCACTTCGCCTTGCTGCTGCGCGACGATGGCTTCTTCTACGTCCTCGTACCACACCAAATCTCCCGGCACTCCCTGGACAACCTCTCGGCGTCCTTGACCCAGCACGACGTTCGCCAATCCGCATCCAATCGCCACCACCAAGGCAAGGCGCATGAGGCTGAGGTCAAGGAGGGAAAGACGGGTCATAAGGGTTTGAAGTTCGGAATCTTAAGAGGCTGGAGGGATTTCACGGGACAGAAGGGAGTGGGCCCGCTCGCGGTCGGCCTGCAGGGCCGACCGAAGATCGTCCCTCGAGGCAAACTTCACTTCGCCGCGCATCCAATGCATCCAACGCACACGGAGGTCGTTTTCGTACCAATCCCCTTTCGCGTCGAGGACGTGCACCTCGAGGGACGTCTGGGCGTCTTCGTGAAGGGTCGGGCGGGTGCCGACGTTGGCCATGGCGGGATGCCACTGGCCGTCCGGGGTTTGGCACCACACGGCGTAGACGCCACGAGCGGGCAGGAGCTTTAGCGGATCGTCGATACGAAGGTTGGCGGTCGGAAACCCGATTTCGCGGCCGACGGCGTCGCCGTGGACCACGCGTCCCGTCGTAGGGTAGGGGGCGCCGAGCCACCGGTTGGCTTCCGCGACATTCCCTTGGCGCAGCGCTTCGCGGACCTTGGTCGAGCTGACCCGGACGTCTTCAACGCGGTGCGCGTCGAGGGCCTCGACCTCGAAGCCCAGGGCTTGGCCGAGGGTTTGGAGCGTCGAAAAATCACCCGCCCGATGCCGCCCAAACCGATGGTCGTCCCCAATCACGACAGCCACGGGCTGAATGCAATCGCCCATCAGGGATTTAGCGTATTCCCAAGGGGTCATCGAGGCGAGCTCCTTGGTGAACGGGTGCAGAACCACGTGGTCGAGTCCGGTGGACGCGAGCAATTCAAGGCGTTCGTCGAGGGTGTTCAAAAGTTCCAACCCGTGATGCTCGGGATCGAGCACGGTGCGGGGGTGTGGGTGGAAGCTGAGCAGGGTGGTCGACGCGTCGTGACGGTCCGCAACCTCCCGCAGTTGCTGCAACACAGCGCGGTGACCCGTGTGCACACCGTCAAACGTTCCGACGGTCAAAACCGTGCGTTGGGCGTTCGAAGGGTCTCGTGGGAATTCCGATGCGTGGTGATGCACTCGCACTATGCAAAGTTAGGTGCGGAATTTCGAGGCGGACGAACTATTTTTGTGCTCGATTTCACAAGCAAACCACACCAATGTCCGCACAAGGAACCATTGCCCAAGTCATCGGCCCGGTCGTTGACATCCGCTTCCCCCAAGGGGTAGCTCTTCCCAAGATCCTCGACGCCCTCGTGGTCGAGCGCGCCGAAGGCAACTTGATTCTCGAAACCCAAAAGCACATCGGTGAGGACACCGTTCGCGCCATTTCGATGGAGGCAACGGAAGGTTTGAGCCGCGGCATGGCGGTCCAAGCGACGGGGGTTGGAATCACCATGCCGACGGGCGAAGGCATCAAGGGAGGTCTCTTCAACGTGGTGGGTCAACCCATCGACGGCATTGAAGGCCGAAGCTTTGGAGCCGGTCGCTCCATCCACCAAGCTCCTCCCAAGTTTGAGGACTTGAGCACGTCAACCGACGTCTTGTTCACGGGCATCAAGGTGATCGACTTGATCGAGCCTTACGCCAAAGGGGGTAAGATTGGTCTGTTCGGGGGTGCCGGTGTGGGCAAGACGGTCTTGATCATGGAGCTCATCAACAACATCGCCAAGGGATACGAAGGCATCTCGGTGTTTGCCGGTGTGGGTGAGCGCACGCGTGAAGGAAACGACCTCCTCCGCGAGATGATTGAATCTGGCGTCATCAAGTACGGTGAGGCGTTTGTGGAAAGCATGGAAGCCGGCGGTTGGGACCTCACCAAGGTGGACAACACAGAGCTTCAGAAGAGCCAGGCCACGTTGGTGTTTGGCCAAATGAA
>JAQCBJ010000090.1 GCA_027621555.1 Bacteroidota bacterium
TCGCGCCTGGTTTGGGACCAGGAGATCGCAGGTTCGAATCCTGCCGCCCCGACACCCAAAGCCGCTCACATGGTGAGCGGCTTTTTTGTGCGCGAGAGCGAAAGCTTGCTTTCAAGCGAATCGCAAACAAAAAAGGAGCACGCCTGCGCAGCAGGCAGCGGCTTTGGGTGAATCACCCCCCACCCCAGGTTCTTGAGCCCGAGCACAGCGAGCGGCGAAAACTCCTCGCCACCATTTCACAAGTTGACCTACATTGCCGCATCTCATTTCTCAAACCTAACCCATTCCACATGAGAAACTTCATCACCATCATGGCCGCAGTTGCACTGATCTTGACAGGCTGCGCAACAGAAGGCTGCATCGATTCAGATGCCTTGAACTATGACATCACCGCTGATTTGGACGACGGCTCGTGCGTCTACGAAGGAGAAGCTGTGTTTTGGTATGGCCAAGAAGTTGCAGAGACCAAAGGCGAATTTGCAACGGCCTATTCATTCTACGTCGATGGCATCCTCGTCGGCTCTCAGGCCGTTTCCACCTACTGGACCGCAGCACCCGATTGTGGACAAAATGGTTCGATCACAGTGACGTGGGATTTGGGCTCGAGCACCGCGTACATGGCGGAATACGAAGTCATCGATGACGCAGGCTACACGGTTTGGTGGGGCAACTTGTTGATCGAAGCCAACACGTGCACTGCACTCGAACTCACCCTCTGAAGCTGAATCCCAACCCCCGTGACTTCATCAGGCGCACCTCAACAGGGTGCGCTTTTTTTCTGAAAACAACCTCCCCAACGAAACCTTTCTCCCAACCATCCGTACCACCTCATGCAATTCTTCATGGATACCAACCGAAATTGTTGGTGGAATTGGTTTTTGGTTTCTGAAAAGGTCGCCCCTGGGCGGCCTTTTTTGATTCCCCAATTAGGGCGCGTCTCGAATGCATCTTACATGACCAGAATACACCTGATCCAGGATTGCTTCGTTGGCGTAGGTGTAGAGCTGCAGGCCCTGCGAGGAGTAAGAACCAAAAGGCTCAGCCCCCCAAAACCATGCGTTGCTTCCATCGAAGAGGAATCCCACTGCACTGCTCCTCGCCCCGCCTGGCAGAGCCCCAAATCCGCTCGAATTGGTTCCATTCCATCCAATGTCAGACTTCAAGGCAGGGCCAGCCAATTCCTGTCCTCCAACCGTCTCAAGCAAGTCCAACCACTCTGAGGAAGTCGGCAAATGCCATCCTGAAGGACACAACGTCCACTGCTGCACCGCTGGGCCATCGTAGATGACCCCGAAGGTTTGGTACCCTGATGTGGTCATTGCATCCGCAACACTGCTGCCGTAGTAATCCAGTACATAGGCATGGGCTCCGCTGTCATCCTCCCATCCCTGAGAAGGAGGATACACAACCGGCAGATACCTCACATTTTCGGCAAACCAGCATTGATTTCCGATTTGGACTGTGCCATACGTGAATCCCGCAAAACTCACCTCTCCGCCACAATCCAGTTCCACTTCGGGCGGCCAAGTCATTCCGTAATGGGTCAAGAACTCCATCAAATCCATCATACCCACCAAGCCATTCCCATCGCTATCTGGATTGAAATCCGCTTGGGCCCACCCATGCCATCCTGGAATCCAAAGACCCAAGGCTACCCAACAAACAATGGTCCGCATGTTACCCTGCTTCATCAACAAAAGATACGCAGGACAAAGCAGTCTTTCAAGAAAGGTCATCTCCCTTCCCTCAACCTTGCCTTGGGACAATGCCCACAAGCAATCAACCAAAACGTTCCTGAAAACGGTCGGCGACGTAGTCACCAATGGCCAAAGAGGCGGTCGCCGCAGGCGATGGGGCGTTGAGAACATGGATGGACCGGTCCGTTGCTTCGATCCTGAAATCATCGCGCGTGTCGCCATCCCGACTGAGTAGCAAAGCCCGAACACCCGCCCTTCCGGGCCGAATGTCCTCCATGGTCAGCGATGGAACAAGCCGTTGCAGGGTCTTCAAGAACAAACGCTTCGAAAAGGCCCGGCGGTATTCGTTGATGCCAAACGCCATGTTGTTGAAGAAGAGCTTCCAAGTGCCCCCATAGCCCAAGGCCTCAGCTGTGTCTCGCAGGTCAAAATCGGTTTTCCCGTACCCCTCACGCTTGAAGGTGAAGACCGCGTTGGGACCGCATTCAATCTCACCATTGGTCATGCGCGTGAAGTGAACGCCAAGGAATGGGAAATCTGGGTTGGGCACGGGGTAAATGAGGTTGCGGACCTTGTGTTTGGCATGGTCCTCCAACTCGTAGTAATCACCGCGAAATCCCACCACACGCTCCTTGAGGTCGACCCCATCCTTCCGCGCGAGACGGTCGGCTTGCAGGCCTGCACACACCACGACCTTGTCGGCGTGATAGGTGCGCGCTTCGCCTGCAATGGTTGTTCGGATGACCGACCCTGCCCCGTCGGGTCCGAGATCCACGACTTCCTCTCCGAGCCGGACTTCACTCCGCTCCTGAATGGCCAAGGCTGCTGCGGCCATTTTCTCAGTGGCGTCTCGAAAATCCACAATGCCCGTACAGCCCACCCACAGTGCAGCGACGCCTTGACAATGCGGTTCAATCTCGCGCAATTGGTGGGCGTCGATTCGCTCGAGGTCCTCAATGCCGTTTTGTTGTCCAATGCCATGAATCTTCTCCAACATGGGCAATTCCGAGGCATCAGCGGCCACCACAACCTTGCCACAGACATCGTGCGGAACGTCATGATCCTTGCAAAACTGGACCAGTTCTCGCCTGCCTTGAACGCAATTGGTCGCTTTCAACGAACCTGGCTTGTAGTACAAACCCGAGTGAATGACCCCTGAGTTGTTGCCGGTTTGGTGGTCGGCAAGGCGCGGCATTTTGTCAATCAAAAGCATGCGCCGCTCTGGAAATCGCTTTTGGAGCTTGTACAAGGTGGCCGCGCCGACAATGCCGCCGCCCACCACCACCACATCAAACCGTCCTGAAGAGGAACCTTGTTGGGAACCGTCGTTGTGCATCCAGACAAAGGTACGTCAGCCCCCTGCGTTGACATTGCGCCTGTGGCACAGGAGATCCGAGGTGCTCTTCAAGGGTCCTCGTTTCTCTTGCCAATCGAGCCAAAAATCGGAAGCCACCCAGGGTCGTAGCGGTTGGTCAACCTTGTCAAAGGCACGCATGGCCCCTTCGATTTGCCTGTCCCATTGACGGGCGCATCGCACAGGATCGTCGGGGTGAACCCATTTGCGGCGGGTCCCCTCATCCATGGGGCGCCACGGGGAATCCAAGTTCAGGTACCCGTAATCATCCGTCAACTGCTCACCGGGTTGGATGTCGCGAACAGCCACCTCAAAATCGTAGGCCGTGCTGAGACAGTTGCTCTTGAAACTGTGGTTGACGTAGCGCGCATGATCCCAACAAAGAATCATCTCGTCTCGTGCGTTCTTGAACGCAAAATATTCCAACAATGCCTGAAAATGGGCGGGCAATTCTGCGCGCCGATGAACTGAAAACACCTGGTCCAAGGGGTCTTGAACCCAGGTGATGGTTCCCTTGGGAATGAACGCCGTAGCGACCACTCCGTGGCCCACCTCATCACTGATGAACTGGACCCTTGTGTCGGGGTGCATCATGGGGTAGGTGCGAATGTGCAGCAGAGACCTCCCACTTGGTGCTGAGGCAGGAGAAATTCTTTTTGACCTTGCCATGAGCTATCTTGACCGCCATGTCTGCAAAAAAAGATGCAGCCCCCGGGTTCTCGAAAAAGATTCAGAACGCATGGGCCATGTACGACTGGGCCAACAGCGTGTATTCGCTGGTCATCACCACCACGATCTTCCCCATCTTCTACAACGCGTTGACCATGGTCAAGGATGACGACGGAAACGTCGTGAATGACGTGGTGACCTTTTGGGGCATGGAGTTCTTGAACACCCAACTGTACAGCTACGTGCTCGCCTGCAGCTTTTTGGTGATTATTGTCATGTCGCCCCTGCTCAGTGGGATGGCGGACTATGCGGGCAAGAAGCTCTCATTCATGAAGATTTTCTGTTATACAGGAGCCGCGGGGTGTGCAAGCATGTACTTCTTCAATCCGAGCCATTTGGAATGGAGCATGGGGTCACTCTTCCTCGCCAACCTCGGTTTTTGGGGGAGTTTGGGATTTTACAATGCGTATTTGCCGGAAATCGCCCCGCCCGAAGAGCATGACAAACTCGGAGCTCGTGGGTATGTCATGGGATACATTGGGTCGGTGTTGCTGCTGCTCGTGTGTTTGGGCTTCATCATGGGCATCGGCAGTCACCTGACCAAATGGGCCTTCGTGCTTGTGGGTGTGTGGTGGGTGTCATGGGCCCAACCGGCCTTTCGCAGACTCCCTACCAACCCGTTTGGACATCGCCCGGAAGGCAATCTGCTCACGCAAGGATTTCGCGAACTTCGGGGCGTGGCCCGAGAATTGAAGGGACAACATCATTTGACGCGGTATTTGGGGTCCTTCTTCGTGATGAGCATGGCCATCCAAACCATCATGCTCATGGCCACCAGCTTTGGCATCAAGGAGGTCAAACTGACCACGCCCGAGCTCATCATTGCGACGCTGCTCGTTCAGCTCGTGGCCATTCCAGGTGCGTTTTTCGTGGCTTGGCTCAGCGGGAAATGGGGCAACGTGAAAGCCTTGGGCGCTTGCGTTTTGGCCTGGTGTGCCGTATGCGCCTACGCCTACTACTTCGCCACCTCCAAAGAAGGCTTCTACGTCGCCGCAGGTGTCATCGGCTTCATGATGGGTGGCACCCAGTCCCTCAACAGGTCCACCTATTCCAAGCTCCTTCCCCACACGGAGGACCACGCTTCGTACTTCAGCTTTTACGAGGTCCTCGAGAAAAGTGGACTGGTGGTCGGCATGTTTGGATGGGGCTACATCGAAGGCTTCACAGGGTCCATGCGCAACAGCATTTTGGCCCTCGTGGTGCTGTTTTTGATTGCCTTTGTCGTGCTCCGAATGATGCCTGCATCACACCGAGGCCACCTTGCCGTCAGCTGATTCGTGCCTTATTTCACCACGAAGGTGACGCGACGGTTTTGAGCCCGGGCGATTTCTGAATCACGCGTACTTGCGGGGTCCGTGTTTTCGCGACCGGAAACAGTCAAACGATCCGCAGCGATGCCTTCAGCCTCGAGCAATCGCTTGACTTGGTCTGCACGCTTTTCTCCCACATTCTTGTACCGAACGTTGATTTTTCCTTCGTTGAATTCATCGTCGTCGCAATGTCCGAGGATTTCCAAACGCATGCCCGTGTTGGCCTTCAACAGTCCGGCCACCTCGCTGATTGTGGCCTTGCCCGCTGCCGTCGGCATGCGCTTGAGGAAGGCGTAATAGACGGCCGCGTCTTCCACGCGTTGTTTGGGCGTGGCATCGTCAGGCAAGTTGCTTGAAGAACCAAACACCAAGTCCATG
>JAQCBJ010000091.1 GCA_027621555.1 Bacteroidota bacterium
TTCTCACCTTCAATCAAGACGTCTTGCACCTTCACGGCGCCGTCGTTCACCACGTGGGCGTTTTGGAACAAAATGGCTTGGGGCATCAGGGAGAGCGGGGGTTGGGGTTAGGATTTGGGGGGGAAGAAGATGCGCTTGGTGCGCATTTGAAGAACGCCGAGAAGGGCTTCCCTGAAGATGTTCATGCTCATTTTCGATGTGCCCAATTCGCGGTCTACGAAGGTGATGGGCACCTCCTTGACAAGGTAGCCGTTGCGCTTGGCGCGGAGCTTCATTTCGATTTGGAAGGCGTAGCCCACAAACTGGACGGAGTCGAGCTGAATCTTTTCGAGTACCTCGCGGCGGTAGCACACAAACCCCGCCGTCGCGTCGCGCACGCCCAGCCCAAGCATGAGGTTGACGTACAGGGAAGCGCCGTAGCTCAGGATGAGACGGTTCAGGGGCCAATTGGCAACACCTCCCCCTTTGACGTAGCGCGAACCGACCGACATGCCGGCCCCGCCTTCGGCGCAGGGGACGCGCAACCGGACCAAATCCTCGGGGTCGTGCGAAAAGTCGCAATCCATCTCAAACACAAAGTCGTAACCACGCTCCAGGGCCCAGTTGAACCCGGCGATGTAGGCGGTGCCCAGCCCCAGTTTGCCTTCGCGTTCCAGCAAGTGGATGCGTTCGGGATGTCGGGCTTGGCATTCTCTGACCAAAGCGGCGGTGCCGTCAGGGGAGCCGTCGTCCACCACCAGCACGTCGAACGGAAACTCGAGCCCCATCACGGTGTCGAGCATGCGAACCACGTTCTCACGCTCGTTGTACGTCGGGATGATGACCAGGCTGTCGTTCATGATTCCAAGGTACGGCGGTTTATGTGGTCATGCGGAGCATGTTCAACTCGTCCTTAGTCAGGTGACGCCAGTGACCTCGAGGCAAATCCTTTTTGGTTAGGGGTCCGTACACCACCCGGTCCACCTTCACCACTTTGTGTCCGAGGTGTTCCCACATGCGTCGCGCGATGCGGCTTCGGTTGCTGTGGATTTCCATGCCGATTTCGTGGGGGTCGTTCTTGACAAACGACACCTCCTTGGCCTTGACAAATCCCTGATCCAACACGAATCCGGCCGTCAACTTTTCCAGGTCCTCAGGCGTGGCTTTCTTGGCCAAGGTGATGTGGTACAATTCGCGAAGCGACACCTTGGGGTGGTTCAACCGCTTGGCGAGTTCGCCGTCGTTGGTGAAGAGGATGAGGCCGGTGCTTTCCTTCTCAATTCGGTCCACCGGGTACACGCGCTCCTTGCAGGCGTTTTTGATCAAGTCTCCGATGGTCCGGCGACCGCTTGGGTCGTACTCCACACCCAAGAAGTTCTTGGGCTTGTTGACCAACACGTAACGCATTGCTTCGGGACGGATGGTGTCCCCCTCCACGCGAACGAGGTCCTTGGTGGGGTCCACCTTGAATCCGAGTTCGGTGATGACTTTGTCGTTGACGCTCACCACGCCCGCTCCAATCATCACGTCGGCTTCGCGTCGTGAGCACACGCCCGCCTGTGCGATGTACCGATTGAGGCGCATCGTGGCCGTGGAATCTGGCACAGGGGCGAATTTCAACTTGGGCTTGGGAGCGCCGGGGCGTCCTCCAGGTCGGCCTGAGGGCCGTCCTTGAGGCTTGTCATGGCGCTGTCCTTGGGACTGGGGCCCAGATTTGGAGGGACCCCCTCCTGGACGGGAAGAAGCGGAGCGGCTTCCGCCGCGCGAATTTGAAGGTTTCGCGCTGTTGCCGCCTCGGCGACCAGCACTTCCCTTGCGGGCGCCTCCTCGGCGGCCTTGGTCAGGGTTGTTTTTCATGATGCGGCAAAGGTACGGCGCGCCAACCCTCAACGGACACGCGTCCAGCGGTTCGACTTGCCGTGGGACTTTTGCCCCACCGAGATGCTTCCGTCAAAGGCCCCTTCGAGGTGCCGTTCGACCTGCGCCGTGGAGCCTTCGGCACGCACGAGGATGACGTCGAAACGGCACGATGTGCGGTGCTGTGGGTGCCGGGCAAGGAAGGCGTGAAGCGATTGGACGATGCGGCGCTGTTGGGCGAGGGAGGGCATCCAGTGCCGGGGATCGAGGTTCGTGCCGCACCCGCTCCGAGTTTTGACTTCGACCGCGACCACTTGGTCGCCGTCCTGGGCGATCACATCCACTTCGCCTCGCTTGCCTCGCCAGTTCCGTGTGAGGATGCGGTACCCCATGGACTCCAACCGATGGACGGCGCAGTCTTCGCCAAGGTCTCCCGTGCGGGTGCGGCTTTCCAAAACCATGACGCAACGTTACCGCCACCCCTATCGAGGTGCGACGAGAAGTTGATGTCCGTGGGTCCGCGGTTGATCAGCGCAGGACGAGGTCCGTTGTGCCAATCACGGTTTCGCCCTCGAGCACCTCGACGAGGTACGTCCCGGAAAGGAACGTCCCCGCCTCGTCTGGAGAGGCATAGAAGATGCAGGCGTCGAGGCGCTCCCTCGCGTAATCCACGGTGCGGGAAGCGCTGTAGTCCGTCGCGCCGTCCTCGGAGGGCAGGAGGTTACCGGCGTCGTCGGTGATTCGGAGGTGCAGGGTTTTGGCCCCAACCGGAGCGATGCGGTTCTCGAGGATCGTGAAGCACACCCGAAGCATGTCGCTCCGGTCCGCCCGATCCGTGTCGCGTTGACGGCCTGAGGACAGCACGCGCACGCCCACGGGAAGGAGTTCGGAGACCTGGAGGGTTTGGCCTGCCTCCAACATTTCCTCCATGTTTTCCTGGCGCTCCACGAGGTCGGCGTTTTCTTGCGAGACCGCTTCCATCTGCTCCTTCATGGCGAGGTTTTCGTCAAGCAGCGCGAGGTTCAGCTGGTTGAGGGAGTCGATCGTGCCGATGTAACCCTTCATGATGCTGCGAAGCGTTTCCGCCTCCTTTTTCAGCTTGGCCACTTCCCAGTACCCGTTCTTCACCTTGGTCAACAAGCCGTCGATGCGCTCCTGTTGGGCGGCGAGCTCGGCGAGCATCATCGTGTTCTCGGTCTCGAGCGTGTCGTAGGAGAAACGCATTTTTTCGAGGTCGAGGATGAGTTGGTCTTTTTCAAGCGTGAGCTCGGCGTTGTCGCTGTTGAGCAACCCAATGGTGCTGTTCCGGCTGGAGAGTTGGTAACCGAGGTAGGCCACGGTCAACGTCAGGGTGGCGACGACGATGAGCCAGGTTTTTTGGGACATTTCAGGCATGGTGCAAGGCGGATTGTGGGTGCGGCGGTTGTCAGGATGCGTGCGTGCGAAAGCCATGCCAAAAATGCGGCCGCAACAGGACTGTTCCATGCCCGCAAGCCATGAGTTCACCACCCCTTGGTTGTGGGAAACTCGGGATTTGGCAAGCGTTTCAACACGAGTTCACGTATCTTATGAAACCCAAATCGCGCCCCCATGGTTCGTCGACTTCTCTTTTTGGCCTCCCTCGCAGGCCTCCTTGTGCCCGCCAACCTTGGCCTGGCGCAGGAAACGTTTCAGGTGGGAAACACCACCCTGACCGCCTCCACGCTCACCTCGGGCATTCAGCTGCCGTGGGAGATTTTGTGGGGTCCGGATGACTTTTTGTGGGTGACCACGCGGCCAGGCACGGTCTACCGCATCGACCCGGAAACGGGCGCCACCACGACAGTGCTGACCAAGTCGGTGACCAACAACGGCAGCAGCGAACCGGGCATGCTCGGCATGGCCATGCACCCCGAGTGGGACACGACGCCTAAGGTGTTCATCGTCTACACGAGCGGACCCACGTGGAGCGGTACCGAGTACCTGTCGGTGTTTGATTGGAACGGCTCGGCCCTGGTCAACGAGCAGGTGCTGTTGACGCTTCCTGCGGCGGGCATCCACAACGGAAGCCGCTTGCTGGTGCTTCCAGACCACACCCTTCTGATGACCACGGGCGATGTGGGGGACGGAGGGGCGAGCAGCCAAAACCTCAGCAGCCTCAACGGCAAGGTCTTGCGCCTCAACCTCGACGGCACGGTTCCTTCCGACAACCCAACCCCCGGCAGCTACGTGTACAGCTACGGCCACCGCAATCCCCAAGGCCTCGCCCTTGGCTCAGGCGGCCTCATTTACAGCTCCGAGCACGGCCAAAGCAACGACGACGAGGTCAACCTCATCGAACCGGGCCGCAACTACGGCTGGCCCAACGTCGAAGGCATGTGCAACACGTCGAGCGAGAACAGTTACTGCGCCGCGAACAACGTCCGTGAGCCGATCGACAGCTTCTCGCCGTGCGCCGCCGTCAACGGGCTGACGTGGTACAACCACCCGGCCATCCCCGAGTGGCAGAATTGCTTGCTGCTGTCCGTGATGGGTGGGTTTGCCCTGAACGACAAACGCCTCAGCGTGCTGGAATTGTCCGAGGACGGCCTGTCCGTCGTGAACGAGACGCAGTGGTTTGCGAGCTACGGACAGCGCATTCGCGACGTGGCCGTCAACCCCTACACGGGTGCCGTGTACCTGGCTTTCAATGGTCCCTCGTACCCGGGATCCGGTCCCAATTTGATCAAGGAGTTCCGCAATTTGGACTACCAGCCTGTGGTGGTGGTGGCCGGTTGCCGGTACCCTGGCGCGTTGAACTACGACGCCAACGCGACGGAAGACGACAACACGTGCCAATTCGCGGGGTGCACGGACCCCACAGCCCTGAACTACGTGCCTTGGGCTAACGTCACCACGACGTGCATGTACACCGCGCCCTGTCCCGAAGACGTGGACGGCGACGGAGCCACGACCGTGGCGGACATGCTGCTGGTGTTGGGCGCTTTTGGCGACACATGCAACTGATTTAACGAAAAACTCGACCTGAACCTGATTTTGTTCTGCAACCAAACCTGAACGCATGACCCAGAACTTTTCTCTCTCCGCAGCCTTTGGCGCCCTGGCGCTGATGTTGGGCCTGCAACACACGGCGGCTGCCCAATGCGCGGCTGGTGAAACCGAAGTGATGGTGGAAATCCTCACGGACAACTACCCCGGTGAAATCACGTGGACCTTGTCGGATGCCAACGGCACGCTCCTTTCCGGGGGCCCCTACAGTACGCAGGGCACGACCTACACGGATGTGGTGTGCATTGACGGTGCCGTTGAATTCCCCTGTCTTCAGTTCGTCATCAACGACAGCTACGGCGACGGCATCTGCTGTGGCTATGGCAACGGAGCGTACACCTTGTACATGGACGGCGCGGCGGTGGCGACGGGTGGCAACTACGGCCAACAGGACATCGTTCAATTCGATTGCG
>JAQCBJ010000092.1 GCA_027621555.1 Bacteroidota bacterium
TCCACCTCGGGCTGGATTTTGCCGCTGGCGCTGACGCGCTCGACGATGTCGCGGGTTTCGACTTGCGCGGTGCTCACACTGGGCAATTCGCGGTTGCCGCCCTTGACGACCGCCACGACGACGAGCAGCAGCACGACGGCTCCGAGGGCGAGAAGCAGTTTCTTGTTCATGGCTTAGAGGCTGAGGGGGCGTCCGAGGTAAAAGTCCAAAATCCGCGTCTTGAACACGAAGTCGTACTGCGTCCGCAACGCGTTGATGCGCGCATTGTCAAGCCGGGTGCGCGCGTCGGCGTACTCCAGGGCGGAGATGGCTCCCGCTTCGAACCGCGCCTCGGCGTTGGTCAATGCGAGCTGAGCGGCCTCGAGGGCCCGGTCGTTCGCTTCGAACGTGCGTTGCGCGGCCCGGGCATCGGCGTACGCTTGCTCGACGGTTTGGGTGAGGGCTTGTTCGGTTTGGTCTTTCGCAAGCTTCGCCGACAGCACATCCACCTCCGCGCGCTCGATGTTGGTGTGAATGCCGAAGTTGTTGAAAATCGGCACGCTCAACGAGAAGAAAATGCTTTGGTTTAGGTTGTTCGTGAATTGGTCCTGAAACGACATCGTTTCGAAGGTCACGTTGTCCATGTTCACGTCGGGGTAGACGAGGCTGAACATGGGGTCGTTGGTCTCAATGAAGTAGAGCGTGGTGTCTGGCGTGCCGACCATCGTTTGCCGGTTTTGCGAAAAACCTGAGCCCAAACTGTACGACATGGCTACCCTTGGCATGCGCTGTGCTTTAGCGAGGTCGAGGCCGAGGTACGCGTCAGTGACCTGCAACTCGGCGGCCTTCATGTCGGGGAAGGCATTTCGAGCAAAGGCCACAGCGGCATCGGCCGAAAGCGGTAGCTGCGTGGTCTCCAACAAGTCGTCCGAGGGAGGGGCGACGTCGAGGGCGTCGGCGTCGTCGCCGGAGAGTTGCAGGAGCTGAGCAAGCGCGAGCTTGGCGAGGGTTACGCCGTTCTCGGCGGCGACCACGGAGCTGACGTCCGAGGCCTGCTGTGCGAGCACGTCGTACAGGTCGCTCTCGGCCGCAGCACCCGCGTTGACGAGTTTCTGGACCCGGTCAACTTGGCGTCCCGTCGCCTCGGCGTTGAGCTGGGCGATGGTCAGGAATTCTTTTTGGAAGAGGACGTTGAGGTACCCGGAGGCGAGTGAGAGGGCGACGTTGTTTTGGGCAATCTCGACGTTGGTCTGTGCGAGTTCAAGCCCGAGACGAGCCCGGCGTAGGTTGAGGTGGTTCTGGAACCCGTTGAAGAGGGTCACCCCAGAGCTCATGCCGTAGTTGCTTGACTGCACCGCGTCCGTGGCAAACGTGTTGGTGAACGGGTCAATGCGCTGGCCGATGTTCACGCCGTAGCTGGAAGAGGCGTTGAGGTTGGGAAGAAAGGCGCCCTTGGCGGCCAATTCCCCGAGCTCACCTCGGACGATGCCGAGCTCAGCTTGCTTCAATTGCAGGTTGTGCTCCAGGGCGTGTTCCAAACAACGTTGCAACGTCCACGCGTTGCTGCCGGAGGTTTGGCTCCAAGCGGGGCCAAGGACCACGCACGCGAGCAACACGGCTGCGAAGTGGCGGAAAAAGGATGGGCGCATGACCCAAAATTACACTCCCAAGCGCCTCAGCCGCTGACTTTGCCGGCTTCCTTTCGCTTGCGAAACACAAACCATGCGAAAAACGCCATCAGCAGGTAGGGGATGGCCATCAGGTAGAGGATGCCTGAATTGAGTCCTCGACCGAGACTTCCGTCGGCCGCGCTGTCCTCGGCGACCGCTTTGCACATGACGCATTGGGCGGAAAGGCCTGAGGCGAAAAACGTGAGGGCCACCAAGGCCACGAACCAAGGAAGCCTGCCTTTCATCAGAAGGGGTAGCAGGGTGAGATCAGGAGGTACACGAGCACGCCTGTGAACGTCACGTAGGTCCACATCGGGTAGGTGATGCGTGCCCATTTGCGGTGCTTTTGGATTTGGCTCCCCAAGCCCAAGATGTAGGTCGTCAGCACCAATGGCACGATTACAATGGACATCAGGATGTGCGTGAGCAGCACAAAGAAGTAGAAGTACCGGATGGCGCCTTCCTTGCAGAATGGCGTGCTTTCCGTCGTCATGTGGTAGCTGACGTAGCTCAAGAGGAACACCGCCGAGAGGGCCAGGGCCAAGGTGTTCAGCTTTTGGTGCAGCGCGATGTTCTTGCGACGGATGGCCATGTAAGATCCCACAAGGCAGAGGAATGCGGAACCGTTGATGATCGCGTTGAGCGTGGGCAGCTTGTGCAACACGGCCTCCACTTCCGGGCTCACTGCGATGCCGGGCAAGTAAAACAAGATGGCCACCACGAGCGGAATGGCGATGCCCGCGACCCACACAAACGCCCGTAATTTCTTGTTGACTCCCACAGCAGTGAATTTGGGGCAAAGATGCGACGGACCGGCTGAATTCGGGACGCCTCTGTGCGTCAAGTCACGCTCAGCGTTCCCCGCTCAACGCAAGTTGCGCCGCGTCCTGCATCATGGCATCCACCTCTGCGGTGGAAGTGCCATCGTACAGGCCTCGGATGCGGTTCTCGCGGTCGACCAGCACGAAGGTGTCGCTGTGGAAGAATCCTCCTGTGGCGGTGTCGCTTTGCAACGCCGTGAGGTAGTACCCAAACCGCGCCTGGTCGTACAAGTCTTCCTTGCCGCCCGTCAAGAACTTCCACGAGGCGGTGTCCGCTCCGAGCCGCGTGGCGTATTCCTTCAAGCGCTCGGGTGTGTCCCGTTCAGGGTCCACGCTGTGGCTCAGCAAGGTGATGTCACGGTCCAGGTCGTTGTCTTTGAGCCACGCTTGGGTACGCGCCAACTGGCTGCTCATGATGGGGCAGATGGTGGGGCAATGCGTGAAGAAGTAGTCGACGATTTTGACTTGGCCCTCCACCGTGCGGTGACTGACCTCGACGCTGTCGATGCCGGTGAACGCAAAGGCCGGCACGGTGTGTCCTTCGGGACCGAGAACGGGCAATTCGGGACGCTCGGCCAAGGCTTCCGCCAGTTTTTCCCGTTCGTACTCGGCCACATCGCGCTCCTTCTTCAGCAAGGCGATGTCTTCGACTGCGTCGCGAATGGCGTTCTCGGAGGCCGCGTGGTACACCCCGCGCAAGAAGCCTTCGGTGTCGACCAGCCAGATGGTGGCGACGTTGTTGGGCTCTGCCGGATCGCGTTGGATGATGAATTCTTCCGCCACGACGCGGTCCACCTCCTCCGGAGCGCCAGTAAGGAATTGCCACTTCCCTTCGAATCCGTTGTAGCGCGTGTTGCGCTCCACGTAGTCCTGAAGCACCTCAGGCGTGTCGTGCTCGGGGCTCAAGGAGATGCTGACAACCACAATGTCGTCTTCGTCTCGGTAGCGGAAGTTGGGCCAAAGAAGCTGCTTGGTCACCTGCGCCACGTGGGGCGCGTCGGTGCCGTAAAAGGCGGCGAGCCACACCTTGCCTCGCAAGTCCTCTGCGGAAAACGCCTCGCCGTCTTGGTTGACCAAGTCAAAGGAACCGACACGTTGCGCCGCCAGCGACCGGCCCTCCACCGGCCCGTCCACCGTGTAGTACGGCAGGGTGTTGAAGTTGTGGTCGGTGAGCAGCCCTAAAAAAACCAGCCCCGCCAAAGGCAGGGCCAGCATCATTGCGATGAGAATCAGTCGGTTCTTCAGGGAACCCATCGGCTCTCGGTTGAGGTCGCGATCAGTGGAACGTGGTATACGAGTCGAGGTGACCGAACCCTTCCGTGATGGCGATGAAGATCAAGTAACAAATGAAGAGGATGTAAGGCGCGAGGATGGCCTTCTTCATGTTGGAGCGTTCGTCGCCGAGGTGCATGAAGACCAAAACGATGTACGCAGCCTTCACCAAGGTCATCACGATGAACGTCCACTTGATGGCCGTCCAGGTGAAGGTCTCGGAGCGCTTGAAGAACACACCCATGCCGACTTCGACGGCCGTGATGGCGGTCAAGAGGGCTGTGACAAACCAAATTTTCTTGCGGATGGCGGCACCTGCTTCTTCGCTGTGGTGCGCCGCCATGGCGTAGCTGTCGTTGACAATGAGATCGTCGCGTTCCATGTCAGATGAGGTAGAAGAAGGTGAAAACAAAGACCCAAACCAGGTCGACGAAGTGCCAGTACAACCCCGTCTTCTCCACCATCTCGTAGTGGCCGCGACGCTCAAACACGCCGTTCAACGCCATCAAGAAGATGATGATGTTGATGATCACTCCAGAAAACACGTGGAATCCATGAAATCCGGTGATGAAGAAGAAGAAGTTTGCGTAGGTCTGCTGCGCGGCGTACTCGCTGTCTTCGAGGTTGGCCCCGAAAGCGAAGACGTCGCTGCGGGCGTTCCACAATTTGGCCGCCTCTGCTCCCGACACCTCCTGTTCGTTTTCCACGTACTTGTTGAGGGTCAAGCTGTGCAACTCTGCCGCATGCTCGTGCTCGCCATATTGCGTCAACGTGATGTGACCGCCGTCCGCATGAAGCACCGTGTTGGGGTCGCCGTTGATCCAAGGCTCGGCCAAGTGGCCAAAGTGGTGGTCCATGAACACCATCTCGCCTTTCGGCAAAGTCATGCTCTCGCCGCTGTCCGTCGTCACGGTGACTTCCTTGGCGAGTTGGAATCCGCCGCCTGAACCGTGGATGAAGTGAGACCATTCCCAGGCTTGCGAGCCGAGGAAGAAGAAGCCGCCAATGATGGTGGCGCCCAACCATTTCACCACGCCCGCCTTGTCGTTGCGGTGACCCGCCTCCACGGCAAGCACCATCGTCACGGACGAGACGATGAGGATGAACGTCATCAAGGCCACGTAAATCAAAGGGTATTGGCCCTCCAAGCCCGGAAGAGCTCGGAACGCTTGTTCCCCGATGGGCCAAGCATCTTCGGATGTGGCGCGAGCAAAACCGTATGCCGTCAGCAACCCGCCAAAGGTGAGTGCATCGGACACGAGGAAGAACCACATCATCATTTTCCCGTACGTCACAGAGAACGGGCTTTGACCTCCGCCCCAAAGGACTT
>JAQCBJ010000093.1 GCA_027621555.1 Bacteroidota bacterium
GGATGTCAACTACAACTTTGGCAACGAGGTGAACGCGGCATTTTTCTCCGTGTTTCCCACCACGGAATACGACAGCTGGCTGACGATTGGAACAGACAATGCCTTGGATGGTGTCAACATCCAGAACACAGATGGAACGATGTCTCCTGCGTTGGCTTTGTTCAATGCTGGCCAGGGCTTTGGGGATGAGTGCGAATGAGTCGGACGGCACGTCGGGTGCGTGACGTTCCGAATGGTCCAAAAACATTAAGAAGCTTTATTTGAATACAAATTCTTTGCCATGCATCAACTCTTATCCCACTGCTCTAAACTGAAGTTGCCTCTGACATTCGTCGTTCTCGGATGGGGTCTCGTTGAGACCTCGCAAGCCCAAATGGTTGGATTTAGCGCCGAGCTCGACACCGTATTCTTGCCGTCAGAGATTCCTGGCGACCCTTTTGCTGAATTGGAATATTACGGGATGTACAGCGTGTATGCACATTTCACAGACTCTTCAGATGTTTTGGGGGCGATTTACTCTGATGTGGACGCTTTGGGCTCACCTCCGATGGGAATTGATGCGCCATGTGGATGCTTCAACCCTGCGGCCACTGCTCCCGTCGTTGATGCGAGCAACAACCCCGCTTTTTTTGGACCCTTTCCAACGTATGCCTACGACAGCTTTTGGACCATTGGAATGGCCTTGTCCACGGATCCGGGTCAGCTGCCATCTCACATTGGAATCAATTTGGCTTCGGATGCGCTGTGCGGAGGCTTCAACACAACCAATGGCTCGCTTTACATCACAGGCACAGCGGGTAATTGGCCAACCAATGCCGTTGCAGGTTCTGACCTCAAGGTGTTGGTGGCGAGGGTAACGACTTGCGGTGACTTTAGTTTCCAAGCTTGCGTTCAGTCTTATTCGGGCGTGATGCAGGACCAGACCACCAATTTTTGTCCTGACAGTGCGTTGTTCGTGCAACACCTGTTCAACAATGGGGAATGCGTGAATGATGCCGACGGAGATGGTGTGTGCGATGAATTTGAGGTTCCAGGATGCACGGATGAATTGGCGTGCAATTACGATCCAGAAGCCACCCAGGAAGATGCTTCGTGTGAATATGCCATTGATCCGTATGATTGTGACGGCAACTGTTTGAACGACGCAGATGGGGATGGGATTTGCGATGAGTTTGAAATCCCCGGATGCACGGGCATGGAGGCATGCAACTACGATCCCAATGCGACAGACGATGACAGCTCGTGCATTTTTCCAGGGGATGCGTGTGACGATGGGTTTGACCTGACGGAGGGCGACATCATCCAAGACAGCTGCACCTGCTCGGGCTACAGCTGCTACGACGAAACGGCTTGCAACTTCAGCCAAGAGGGCATTGAGGACAACAACGTGTGCTCCTACATCTCGCAGTACGACATCACGGGCAATGCTTCGCCTTATTCCCAAACCTTGCAAGTGTACACGTATACCAACACCGCTGGAAGCTCGTACCAGTGGACCGTGGTGGGTGGTGACATCTTGGAGGGTCAGGGAACCAATGAAATCTCTATCGTGTGGAACGAAGAGGGACCGGGGTCTGTGTGCGTCACTGAGACCAATGCTGAGGGGTGTTCTGGTGATGAGGAGTGCTTCATTGTGGATGTCACATTGAGTAGCATCGAAGAACACCTAGGAGGCACACTTGACATTTTCCCTGTCCCGGCATCCTACGAATTGAATTTGGTTTGGACAGGTCCCACGTTGGACAATGCAACCATCACGCTTCGTGATGCGGCGGGTCGTTTGGTCACGATGAAACAAGTGGCCCAACGTGAGGTGTTGGACGTGGCCGATTGGAGTGCCGGCACCTACACGCTGGAGTTCACAGTGCCGGAGCGCGGAACCATCAAGCGACGGATCTTGATTCAGTAACGGGAGCCATGCAAACCCCAGTGAATTGGGGATTGCAGGATTCGTTCAAAGCATCATGCCGTGACATGCACAGGGCCTCCTCAACAGGGAGGCCCTGGTGGTTTTCATGGGCAGGCTTCACCAAACACTCCGAGGATGTCGAGGACATCAGAGATGGTTACTGTGCCATCTCCATTGAGATCTGCAGCACACGTTGAGGTGCATCCGATGTCGCTTAGAAGCAAGAGCACATCGTTGACGCCTACAAAGAGATCTTCGTCGAAGTCTGCTGGACACGTGTTGGGGCTGAGATCCCCGCACAGGTCGCAGGTGTTCCAGCAATGCAAGTCGGCGTAGACGTGATTCGCTTCTTCGTCAATGGATAAGCCATAGTTGGTCCATTCATCGCAGGGGTTGTAGTCGCAGGCGCTCGCCAGGCTTGGCTGACTCACAGGGCCGCCCCAGCCGTTGACCACATACTGGTATTCATGTTGGCCCAGAGGCAAATCCAAGGTGGAGGTCCACACCAAATCGCCGTCGTCGTCGCTGAGGGCATCGCAGTTGGCGCACCAGCTGTTGAAGCCTCCGGCGACGTAGATGACATCGGATGGAGTGAGGGCGAGGCTGGAAGCATCTACCCCAAACGTAACAGGCCGCGTCGGCACCACGGAGTTGGGCTCTGTGATGGTGAGGTGCAATTCGCCCCCGACCACCTCCACGTTGGCACTCCGAAAGGTGCAGAGTGGACCGACGCTGCCGTCTTCGCTTTGGTCCCATCTGGTCGGGTCGAGCGTGTCGAAGTCGTCGACCCACTCGAGCGTGTAGTTGTTGCTGGTTCCCGCATCCCCTGTTCCAGGCGTGTAGGCGTAGTACTTGACGTAGTCGTAGCGCGACATGCCGGGCATGGCTGTGGGGTCCCACTCTCCAGTCCAGCCAAGGTTTTCGACCGCCCAAAGGTTCATGAAGATGCGCATGGGATGCACGAGCTGATCGATGTACTGGTGGGTGAAAACGGTGGAGATTGCGCCGTTGATGAACCAGCGCACAATGTTGGGCTCCCACTCGATGGCGTAGTCGACCAGGGTGGTGTGGGGATTGAACGGGGTGGGCACGATTTCGGTGACGCTGGTGAGGTACGGGTGGTGCGTGGTGAACTGAACGGAGTTGTCCAAATTGCCCGTCATCTCGATGTCGATCTCGTTCACTGCTGCAGGCCAGTTGCAGTTGAGGTCCCAGTTGTAGAGGAAGAACGAGCTGACGATGCCGCTTCCCTGGGTCGACGACATGCGCGTTTCGAACCTTCCGTACAGGAAGGCGTCGTGGGTCTTGAGGGCGCCGCCGTCGCATTGGTCGTTTTGGGCCCAAAACCCAAGGCCCGAAACCATCATCAGCAAGGCAAACAGGATGCATCGAGTGTATGCGAGCATGCGTTTAAGATACGGAAGGAGGGGCCACTGTGCCGCGAAATCCAGGGGCGCTGGCACGTTTGGGGGGCTGTCGGCGGCGGCTGGACATGCCGCTTTCGATGCCGGCGGGCAGGACCCCGTTCTCGGCGTAGCGGGGGTCAGGGAGGGTCGCGAGGCGCTCCATGCGTTGGGCATCGATACCCACGCACCCAAACGATTCAGAGACGGTGCCGCGCACCGCGTACACGCCTCGGCCTCGGAACGGGAAGTCGCGCGCGACGCCGGGAAAGTGCACGGTGTCGAGCCATGCGCCCTCGAGGTCGACAAAGCATCCAAAGCACATCCGCTCGCCCTTGGCGGTGGCGGTTTCTTTGACGGTGACAAGGTGGCCGACGATGGTGACGATGTCGCCAATGCGGTCGGGGAGGTCGCGGGCGAGCACGCCGCTGCGGACGACGGCCTTGGCTTCTTCGGTCAGCAACAGGAAGGGCGAACAGAGGGGGAAGCCCAGAAGTTCCCACTCGTCGAAGGCGTCCGCGAGCGGCGCGGCGTCGAGCGGCGGCAGGACGTAGGTGCGCGGCTTGGGGGGCGGGAAGAGTTCGCCGGTGCCGGCCCCCGAACGGGCGGGCAAGGCGCGCCGCCCGGCCAGGAGGTCCGCGACGTGGGCAGGGTTTCGGGAGGCGGCGCGGGCCGTGACTGCAGTGGTGCGGGCGCTGCCGGATCCGCCCTGGGCCTCGGCGGCGAGCAGGAAATGGGCCTCCCAAAGCAGCACGTGTTTGGAGGCACCGGTGAAGCGTAGGGCGCCCACCCGAATCAGGATGGTCAACTGCTCGAGCGACGGCGCGATGCGCTCGACGAGATCGACCAGCGAGGTGAAGGGGCCACCTTCGGCCCGGGCTCGTTCAAGGGAGGCGATGGTCGCGTCGTTGAGGTCCTTGACGAGGTTGAAGCCCAGGGTGAGGGTTTGGGAGAGGGGGTCGGCGGTGGCCAAGGCGCCCACGGTGTTGACGCACGGCGCTTCGATGCGAGCACCGAGCATGCGGGCCTCGTGCACGTAGAATTCGGTCCGGTAGAACCCCCCAAAGTTGTTGATGCACGCGCACATGTATTCGAGGGGAAAGTGAACCTTGAGGAACAGGCTTTGGTAGCTCTCGACCGCGTACGAGGCGGAGTGACCTTTGGCAAAGGCGTAACCGGCGAAGCTTTCCATTTGGCGCCAAACCTCGCGCACCAAATCCGGCGCATGCCCCTTCGCCACGGCCTTGGTGTGGAAGGCGTCGCGGGCCCGGTCGAACTCCTCCCGCGACCGGAACTTCCCGCTCATCCCGCGCCGCAACACGTCGGCTTCGCCGAGGTCGAGGCCCGCGAACCGGTGCGCCACCTTGATCACGTCCTCTTGGTACACCATCACCCCGTACGTCTCGGGCATGAGGTGGAGCAGGACGGGGTGGGCGTCGGCGCGCCGGGCCGGGTCGCGGTGGCGTTCGATGTACGCTTGCATCATCCCGCTTCGTGACACCCCGGGCCGAATCACCGAGCTCGCCGCCACCAAGCCCAGGTAGTCGTCGACCTGGAGCTTCCGCATGAGCATGCGCATGGCGGGCGACTCCACGTAGAAGCACCCGGTGGCGCGGGCTTCCCGAAGCATGGCGCGCACGCCCTCGTCCGCTTTGAACCGCCGCATGTCATGGATGTCAATCTCTGCGGCGGTTTCCGGATCTCGGGCGCGCACCATCTCCAGCGCGTCCTTGATTTTG
>JAQCBJ010000094.1 GCA_027621555.1 Bacteroidota bacterium
ATGCCCGGAGAGTCAAATTCTTCACCGACCTCGTCTTCGTGGTTCTCGCTCACGGAACTCACGGTGGCCAAGGGCTGGCCCACCACGCTCGCGTCGTTCGACGTTTTTCGGACCACTTCGTACCGGTCCAGCCCGTTGGCAAAGCCGTCGTAGGGGGTCCAAATCAGACTGTTCTCGTACAGCCCAGGTGTGGTGCTTCGGAAGCCGCGCAGGAGGATCGTCTCCGCTTCTTGAGATTCGGCCACCACCGCCTCGCACCCGTTGTACGCCACGGCGCGGTATCGGTAGGAGTATTCGTTGGTGTTGCGCTCAGTGTCGACGTGCGTGACTGGGAAACCGAGGTTGGCCGGCTGCTTCGGCACGAGGGGAATCCAGGAACTGTCGGTCGCGTCCCAGCGCTGGAACTCGTACAGGCTCACCTCCTGTGCCAACGGGTCGGTCGAGAGCACCAATTCCACACGCGTCCGATCCAGCACAGACACGCGGTCTATGGTGGGCGGCTCGGGCGCGTCGGGGTACACGAACGACACCTCGACGAGGTTTGACGTGGCGGTCTGGAACTCGCCGCCTTTGGCCAACACGCGGTACTCCACCGTCGCGGTGAGCGAGGCGCCTTCGTGCACGACGGTTTGGGCGGAGCCAGCCAACGTGTCCAAGCTGATCCACGACCCACCGTTTTCGCGGTATTGCGGGATGTATTCCGCCACGCCTCCGGCAAGGCCGAGCGGGTGGATCCACGCCAATTGGGCGCGGTCGGTGCACGGGATTTGGTCGGCGGTGAGGAACACGGTGCGAACGCAGTCGCCCGCTCCAGCAGGGTTCGGCGTCCCGTCGTCGTCGAGGCAGTCGAAAGCCGCGACCTGGTAGCTCTCGGGCTCTGCGCCCGCGTTGGAGGTTGGAATCAGCGCGTCGAAGTTTCCAGCGCCATCCACCTGTGCAACAATGGCTCCGCCGCCGCTGTCGAGGCATTTGTAAACGATGTACCCCAGCGTCTCGGGCTCGGGTTCGAAGTCCCAGTACACGTGCGCCAAGCCATTTTCGACGTCCACATGGGTGACGGCAGGGGCTTCGCCGCCCGCGGTACCGATGATCAAGTCCGCTTGGTTGCTCACGTGTACCCCTTCCGCGTAGGTGGAAAGCTGGCGAATGCGGTAAATCAAGACTTGCGCGCAGGGGCCCGGGTTGTCGGTGTAGCTTCCGCCAATGGGGTTGTCCGGCACCGTGGCGATGAGATCCCATTCGCCGGTCAGTTCGTTGATGCGTTCGACTTGATAATCGCCACCTGCACTTTCCCCAGTGATGAAATAGGGGCTGTTCCACGACAGGTCCACGGTGCCTGGCGTGGCGCCTTCCGTGAGGCTCAAGTGGATTTGGCACAAAAAGGGCGAAGGATCAGACACCGACTGCACGCCGCCCTCCACCGTCACCTGAACGCCGACGTAGCAATGTGCGAGCTGGTTGGCGTCGTACAGAAAGGAGGGCATCACCCAACCGGTGGGAAGGACGAGGTTGCCGTTGATGATTTCCGACGAGATGATGTGCCAGTTGGTGCTCAACGCGTTTTGGTCCAAATCGAACACCTTGATCTCGTTCTGCACAAATTCCTCCGAGCCCACGGGACTGAACACGGTCCAATGCAGGGTGGCGTTGCCGGCGTTGTTGACGTTGTCGACGTAGGTCAGGTTCGGCGGCGGCAATTGCGCGGACCCTTCACGCGGCACCCACACGGCGCAGGCCAGCATCAACGCGCCGAACAGCGCAGGAATGCGTTGCGACAGGGCAGGGAGGAGGCGTGGCGTCTTCATGGTCGGTTCAGGCTTCGGCGTGAACAGAACGCACGAAGTCCCTCAAAAGTACAGACCGCCTTCAAGGCCAAGGGGTTGCCTGGCGCGGTTTGCTCACATCGGAGTGTGGGTGACGTACGAGGAGGTTGGGACGGGATTGGGCCTGCTGGTGAGGCCGGCGCGCGGCCGGGTCGGACCTGGTTAAGCCTGGGCGTCGGGGTCTTTGTAGCGCTCCGAACCGCCGTAGCCGTACCCGTAGCCATACTCGGCGCCGTACGTCGCGTAGCCATATTTGGTGGCGTAGCGGTTGTAGTAGTAGGCCCAGCGCTTGGAGCGGATGCCGTTCAGGACAAACGACGCGTGCTTCAGGTTGTTCTGTTCGAGCAAGTCTTCGAGGTGCTGGACGCCGCGGCGCGAGGATTTGGCCACGTTGGTGATCAGCAGCGCCGTGTCGACGTGCTGCATCAACACGAGCGCGTCGCTGATGAGCAAGATGGGCGGCGTGTCAAGGATGACGTAGTCGTAGGCCGACTTGAGGTCGGCGACGGTCCGCTTCATCCGGTCGCTCAAAATGAGGTCCGAGGCGTTGGGCGGCACCGGGCCGGCGGTGATGACGTCGAGGGACGGGTAGGCGCCGGGGCGGATGACTTCGTCGAGGTTCCCCTTGCCAATCATGAGGCTGGAAGCGCCGCGCTCATTTTCAAGGCGCATGTAATGGTGCACGCGCGGCTTGTGCATGTCAAAGTCGACGAGCGCCACTTTTTTGCCGGCCTTGGCGAGGATGCTCGCGAGGTTGGCCGAGACAAAGCTCTTGCCCTCCTGCGGGTGCAGCGAGGAAACGAGGATGACGTTGGCGCCTTCCTTGGCGAGCAGGTACTGGAGGTTGGTGCGGAGCGCGCGGAACGACTCGGTCACGGCGCTGCGGCTGTCGGCGCGGCACGCGATGGGGTCGTCGCCCATTTCCTTGTAGAACGGGATGCCGCCGATGACGGGTGCTTCGGCGACCTCGCGCAGCTCGGACGTCGATTCGATGCGTTCGAAAAAGACCATGCGCGCCACCGCGAGCGCGAGGGCGATCAAAAAGCCGACGGCCGTGTAGGTCAGGACGGTGCGGCGCTTGTCCGGGCCGACCTTGCCGGCGTAGCGGGCGCGTTCAATGAGCGAGGCTTCGGGGGTGATGCTGGCCCGGGCGATGATGGTGGCGGCCTTCCGTTCGAGGAGGTAGATCGCGAGTTTTTCGTTGACGCCGAGTTTGCGCTCCATGGCGAGGATGTCGCGCTGGGTCTTTGGAAGGCCGGACAAGCGCGATTCGAGCGCTCGGATGTCGGACTGCAAATCGACGCGGCGTCGTTCGACCGTGCCGAGTTTGTCGGCGAGGTACGTGACGACGTTGCCGCGAACGTGCTGCGCGCTCGAATCGAGGCGCCGAACTTGGTAGGATCCCGGCTTGACGTCGAGGAGGAGGGCCGAGCGCTTGGCCTCCAGTTCCATGAGCTCCCCGACTTGGTCGGTCATCCACGGGTCGTCGAGCATGAAGTACGAGGAGGGGGGGAGTTCCGCGCTTCCGTCCCGCGACGAGAGGAAGACGCCAAGGTCGTCGAGCGACTCCGCCTGCACGTCCATTTCCCGAAGTTGACGTTCCAGGTCGACGAGCGTGTTGAAATACTCGTTCTGTTCGCGGGTGAGGTCGAGGACCTCGTTTTGGGCTCGGTAGTAATCGACCTGCCGCTCCAAGGTGTCGGTCAGCGCATTGATCTCCTGCAGCTGCTCGTTGATGAACTTCTCGGTCTGCACGTTGGTGGCCAAACGCGCCTCCGCCGTGTAATCGATGTACGTCGCCGCCAGGGTGTCCAGGAAGCGCTTCGCGCGGTCCGGGAGGACGTCGCTGCAGGTCATGGTGATGACGCTCGTGCGCTCCACGTTGGTCGTTTGAAGGGCCCCACGGTACTGGCCAATCCGCATGGCCCGGGTCTTCACGCGAATCCGGAAGTGCTGTTTGGCCGCGCCTTCGAGGCGCGCGGCGTCGCGGGCCACGGCTTCGTCGAGCCGCACCACAAGGTCGATGCCGCCCTCGGTCACGCGCTCCCCAAACCTCGCCTCGAGCACGGTCTGGTGGCTCTCGCTCGCGGTCGCGTCGAGCACGAGGCGGCACCGCTGCGCATCCAGCACGAAGAGGTCAATGGCGCGTCCCGCCATGTTCGGCGCGAACCCCTCCACGTTGGCCTCCACCGAGAGGGCGCTGAATCCCGCCACGGGCATTTCCTTGATGCGCCCCACCAGATGGTAGTCCACGTGGTCGTCGATTTTGTCGATGGCTCGGCCCACCAGGTCGTAGGAACGCAGGACGCGGAGTTGGTTTTGGACTTCGTCGTTGTAATAGCTGAACGCGCGTGCGCCGCCTCCGGCTCCAAACATGGCGTCGACGCCGGTGCTCTCTTTTTGATTCACCAGGATCTCCGCCGTCGCCTTGTGCACGTCCACCATTTGGTGCGTCACCAGCCGCCCGCCGGCGTAGCCGACGATGGCCAAACCCACGAGCAGCCACCAGTTCTTGCCCACCAATTTGACGTACGGCCTCAAATCTTCGAAGCTGACGAGGGGAGTCTGCGAATTCTTTGCCATCTTGCGCAAAAGTAAGAAGTGCTCATGACGCGTCTAGGCAAAATCACTCTGGTAGTTGTTTTTGGTTTTCTATCGATTTCAGGCGTTGCTCAATGTGACCTTGATGGATCCGCCGACAACGGATTGTGTTGCGACCCGAACGAAGGAGATGGGTCGTTAACATTCTCCCCTGGTACCTGCTCACTATTCACCATCTATCCCAACGACGGTCTTAATTCGGATATTGATTGTGGTACCATTACCGCCGAGTGCCCTACCATCCCTATCGACGGAGGCTTGAGCTTGCTCGCCCTTGCCGGAGGAGGACTCGCAACCGCGGCCATGCGTCGCCGCCGTGAAGAGGAGGAGGCCGCCGCGCAAGGCGCAGCCTGACCCGAAAACCGAGCCTCGCGCCGACAACCCGAGCCCTGAACCCTGCGCGCCGCCATGCCCACGCCGCAGAACCCTGAACGCGACCCGAGCTCGCGACCCGCGAAAGAATCGCACACCCCGCTGACCGCGATGACGAACACGCTGAGCGACCTGCGGAAGACCCCAACGTTTCGGTTTTTTGGACTGGCCTTCCTGGCTTACGTGGTGTGGAGCGTGGCGTACGAGCAGGTGCTCAAGCCG
>JAQCBJ010000022.1 GCA_027621555.1 Bacteroidota bacterium
CGCCTACCTCGCCTTGGTGACGATTCACGGAACCATCATGGTCTTCTTTGTGTTGACGGGTGGTTTGTCGGGCACGTTCTCCAACTTGCTCATTCCACTTCAAATCGGTGCGCGCGACATGGCCTCGGGATTCCTGAACATGCTGAGCTACTGGTTCTTCGCGGTGTCAAGCGTCATCATGATTTTCTCCCTCTTTGTGGAAGGAGGAGCGGCTTCGGGCGGATGGACGGTCTACCCGCCGTTGAGTGCGTTGCCCCAGGCGATGCCAGGCTCGGGCATGGGGATGACGTTGTGGTTGATTTCCATGACGTTGTTCGTGGTAAGCTCGCTGCTCGGTGGTTTGAACTACATCGTGACCGTGATCAACCTTCGCACGAAGGGCATGAGCATGACCCGTTTGCCGTTGACCATTTGGGCCTTCATGATCACGGCGGTGTTGGGCGTGTTGTCCTTCCCCGTGTTGGTCTCTGCAGTCGTGTTGCTTCTGATGGACCGCTCCATGGGAACGGCCTTCTATTTGAGCGACATCTTCATCGGCGGTGAGGCGTTGGACGTCACCGGAGGTAGCCCCATCCTGTACCAGCACTTGTTCTGGTTCTTGGGTCACCCTGAGGTGTACATCGTGTTGTTGCCTGCCTTGGGCATCAGCTCGGAAATCATTGCGACCAACTCGCGCAAGCCCATCTTTGGCTACAAGGCCATGATTGGCTCCATCCTTGGCATCGGCTTCTTGAGCTTCATCGTGTGGGGACACCACATGTTTGTGACCGGCATGAACCCCTTCTTGGGATCGGTCTTCGTGTTCACCACGCTTTTGATTGCCATTCCTTCCGCGGTGAAGGCCTTCAACTACATCACGACGTTGTGGCAGGGCAACCTTCGTTTCACCCCGGCCATGCTCTTCAGCATCGGTTTGGTCAGCACGTTCGTGACGGGTGGATTGACGGGCATCATCTTGGCGGACTCTGCACTGGACGTGAACGTGCACGACACCTACTTCGTGGTGGCACACTTCCACATCGTGATGGGCATGAGCGCCATCTTTGGCATGTTGGGTGGGGTGTACCACTGGTTCCCCAAGATGTTTGGCCGGATGATGAACACGAAGTTGGGCTACGTCCACTTCTGGACCACGTTGGTGGCCGGGTACGGCGTGTTCTTCCCCATGCACTTCGTGGGCCTCGCAGGCGCTCCTCGTCGTTACTACGACTACAGCGCGTTTGAGTACCTCGACTTCGTGATGGACCTCCAACCCATCATCTCGACGTTCGCCATCATTGGCGCCATTGGTCAGCTTCCCTTCTTGTGGAACTTCTTCTACAGCATCTTCCGTGGCCAAGTGGCTACGGAAAACCCTTGGAAGGCCAACACGCTGGAGTGGACGACTCCAGTGGAGCACATCCACGGAAACTGGCCGGGTGCGTTGCCGGAAGTGCACCGTTGGGCGTACGACTACAGCAACCCCGATTTTGAAGAAGACTTTGTGCCTCAAATCGTGCCTTTGAAGGCAGGAGAAACGGCGCACTAAGTCCGGTTAGCGACATCACGGGGCCTGTGAATGGCCCGTGGGAAAAGCCCTCACCTCGGTGGGGGCTTTTTCATGTCCGTACGTGGTAACTTGGCTGTGATGCTACAGGACGACGATTTTGACGTGAGGGGAGAGGCGGAGCAGGCCTCGGACGGGGATCTGGACCGCGTCCTGCGGCCAGCGCGCTTCGAAGACTTCACGGGCCAGCGGGCGGCCATGGACAACCTTCAGGTGTTCGTGCTCGCGGCACGTCAACGCTCCGAAGCGTTGGACCACGTCTTGTTGCACGGCCCTCCCGGCCTTGGCAAGACGACCCTGGCCAACATCGTCGCGAACGAAATGGGCGTTGCCATTCGCACCACGTCTGGGCCCGTGCTGGACAAGCCTGGGGACCTCGCGGGTTTGCTGACGAGCTTGGAGCCCAACGATGTGCTTTTCATTGACGAGATCCACCGGTTGTCACCTGTGGTGGAGGAATACCTCTACAGCGCCATGGAAGATTACCGCATCGATCTCGTGATCGACACGGGTCCCAATGCGCGCACCGTCCAAATCGACCTCAACCCCTTCACCTTGGTGGGGGCTACGACCCGTTCCGGTTTGCTGACTGCGCCGTTGCGGGCGCGGTTTGGGATCAACCTGCGGTTGCAGTACTACGATGCCAAGACCCTGACGGACATTGTGGAGCGGTCCGCTGGAATCTTGGACATCGAAATCGACGGAGCGGCTTCGTACGAGATTGCTTCTCGGAGCCGAGGCACGCCTCGAATCAGCAACGCGCTGCTTCGACGCGTTCGAGACTTCGCGCAAGTGAAGGGGACGGGGCGCATTGACACGAATGTCACCGCGTTTGCATTGGATGCGTTGCAGGTGGACAAAAAGGGGCTGGACGAGATGGACAACCGCATTTTGTCGGCGATCATTGATAAATTCAAGGGAGGTCCGGTGGGTGCTGGAACGTTGGCTACGGCCATTGGTGAGAACGCAGGAACGTTGGAGGAAGTCTACGAACCTTACCTGATCCAAGAGGGCTTGTTGGTGCGCACGCCCCGGGGGCGACAGGCGACCGCAGCGGCCTATGCACACTTGGGCCGTACGCCTTCGGCAGGCTCAGGAGACTTGTTTGACGCCTGACGCATGTCCAGAACCACGCATGTGGCCTCAGAACGTGCGGCGTGGCTGAAACGCCGCGCCCAGGAGCTGGGGTTCACGTCTGTGGGGATTTCGGTGGCACGTGAATTGACGGAGGAGGCCCCTCGACTTGAGGCTTGGCTTAAACAGGGCATGCACGGCGACATGTCCTACATGGAAGGCAACTTCGACAAACGGTTGGATCCTCGAAAGTTGCTTCCAGGGACGCGTTCGGTGGTGAGTTTGCTGTTCAATTACCACAACCCGGAGCGCGCCGAGGACCCGGAGGCGCCGCGCATTGCGCAGTATGCCTACGGCGAGGACTACCACTTCGTGCTCAAGTGGAAACTCAAAGAGCTGCTGAAGTGGATGCGTGCGGAATGGGGCGATGTGGGTGGGAGAGTTTACGTGGATTCGGCGCCCATTTTGGAACGGGCGTGGGCGGAGCGTTCCGGGTTGGGGTGGATCGGCAAGCACAGCCTCTTGCTCAACAGGAACCACGGAAGCTATTTCTTCTTGGCGGAGATGCTGCTGGACGTGGAGCTGGAGCCGGATGCGCCGGTGACGGACCACTGCGGGACGTGCACGCGGTGCATCGACGCTTGCCCTACAGAGGCCATCATCAAGCCCTACGTGGTGGACGGAAGCAAGTGCATCAGTTATTTCACCATCGAGCTGCGAGGGGCGATGCCCGAGCCGGTGAAAGGACACATGGAGAACTGGATGTTTGGGTGCGACATCTGCCAAGAGGTTTGCCCGTGGAACCGCCATTCCACGCCCACGACCGAGCCACGGTTTGCCCCCCACCCGCGCTTGCTGGACATGACCAAGTCGGATTGGGAGGATTTGACAGAAGAGGTGTTCCGGGAGGTGTTTCGCCACAGCGCGGTCAAGCGAACAGGGCTGGAGGGGCTCAAGCGCAACGTGGCGTTTTTAGGCAAGAAAAAACCCCCGCCGAAGGGCGAGGGTTCTTGAGGAGATGCGGTTCACTTAGCGGATCACCACACGCTGGGTGCGTTGAACGCTGCCGGCAGAAAGCCGAACCAAGTAGATTCCAGAAGCGAGCGAGCTGACGTCGACAGAGGTGCGCTGTGCTCCAGGGGCGACGTTCCACGAACGAGTTGTCATGATGCGTCCGTCCAATCCGAGAACGTCAATCGTGGCTGAGCTTGAGGCATTGCTCGTCCATTCCACGCTGAGGTTGCCGTCGTGCACGGGGTTGGGGTAGAGCGAAAGGGTCACGGAGTTCTCAGGCGCGAGAGTCACCTCGCTTACGCTGCCGCCCGTGCCGGCATCGAACACGTTGATGGTGAAGCCGTCGACCAAGCCGGTCCACCAGCCTGCGGAGTCCACGGAGAGGGTTTGGCAGAAGGTGCTGCTGCAGCTGTCCGTATCGTTGGAGACCGTCAAGCACAATTCGTAAGGCCCGTCGGTTTCGTAGGTCCACGTGGGGAAGGGGTCGGTGCTCGTTCCCTCGTCGCCAAAACTCCAGAAGTAGTCGTTGCTGTCGTCGTAGTCGTACACGTAGACCCATAACAGGTTGGAGATCGGAAGGCTGTCGTTCCCAAACGCCTGCATCACCGTGAATTCGGCGTTGCAGTCGGATTCAACTTCTTCCTCTTCCTCTTCGTCCTGCCACGTCCACTCGACGTTGTCCAACCAGCCGTCCACTTCCAAGCATGCAAGGGTGTCTCCGTTCATGCAGTCGGTGATGGATTCGAGGAGACCGCAGTACATCCACGCGTCGGGATTGAACACTTGGCCGCACATGCTGTCGAGGTAGGCTTCGAGGGCGTCGAGGTCAAGCTCTTCGCCCCAACCTTCAAACACCTCCTCTTCTTCCGAGTCGCAGTATGGCAGTTCGAGTTCCGCCCAAAGAAGCGTCATTCCTGAGCTGTCCGCGCCGGTGTAGGCCATGAACGTTTCAGCCACAACCGAATCGCCTTGGCAGTCCATGAACGATGCCGTGACCATGCCTTGCATCGTTCCCGAAGGCACGCCAAACATCACGACTTGCTCGTTGTCGCCCATCAAGGTGAGGGTGGCCGTGCCGTCCAACATGCCCGGTTGCGTCTCAAGTGTGACTGTGACGATGTCTTCGTCTGCAGCGCCGTCGGCGTTGATTTGGAGGTAGAGGTAGGTGTCGGTTTGGGCCCAGGCCATCGAGGCCATCCAACCCAAGGTGAGAAGTGAAAAAAGGTGTTTCATCGCGTCAGTGTTTGCATTACGAACGCAAAGTTACACTCACGGGGTTGCACGCCTCTTCATTTACGCGTCCATCGCATGGACTGCGGCAAACGTGGTGACGATGAGTTGGGTGTATTTGTTGGAGTACGTGGCCAGGGCCCAAGACTTGAGCGCGAGGGCATCCTCGTAGTTCAGCCAGGAAAAGCTCTTCTTCAATTCGCGGGCGAACAAGCGCCGGTCAAAGCTCACGCGCTTCAAGACGGTTTTGCAAAATTCCAACATGATTCAAGTCTCTGAGGTTGACGCCAAGATGCGAAGGGACCGAGCCTCGAGTGTCACAACGAAATCCAACAAACCTCAAAATGCACCGCTGAGGCCTGCCGTACCTTTGCGCAGGTATGAAACGTCTGCACAACATTGAAGACCGTCGCGTTCTGCTCGAACGCATGAAGGCGGACACCCGCCCACGGACCACGTTGAGTTTTTACCGCTACGTTCATCTGGACGACCCCAAGCGAACGCGGAACGAATTGTACGAGGCGTGGAAGGGGCTTGAGGTGCTGGGTCGCACGTACGTTGCCAAGGAAGGCATCAACGCCCAAATCTCCCTCCCGTCAGAACGCTTCGAGGAGTTCAAAGCGCACATTGATTCGTTGGGGTGGTTGCCCCACTTGCGTTTGAACGTCGCGGTTGAGCAAGGCAAGAGTTTCTTCAAACTCATCGTGCGCGTTCGAGAAAAAATTGTGGCGGATGGCCTTCAAGACGGCGCGTTCGACGTGACGGATTGCGGCAAGCACCTCAAGGCGGAGGAATTCAACGAACTCACCGACCGCGAGGACACGGTGCTCATTGACATGCGGAATTCCTACGAGAGTGAGGTGGGGCATTTCGAGGGCGCGTTTTGTCCGGACGTGAACACCTTCCGCGAGGAGATCGACATGGTGGAGGAGATGTTCCAAGACCAAAAAGACACCAACATCGTCATGTACTGCACGGGCGGAATTCGGTGTGAAAAGGCCAGCGCCTACCTCAAGCACAAAGGCTTCAAGAACGTCCACCAACTCGAAGGGGGCATCATCGAATACACCCGCCAGGCCAAGGAAGCGGGACTGCGCAACAAATTCATTGGGAAGAACTTCGTGTTTGACGAGCGGATGGCGGAGCGCATTTCAGAGGACGTCATCGCCCATTGCCACACGTGCGGAGAGTCTTGCGACACGCATGTGAATTGCGGCAACCCGACCTGCAACATCCTGATGATCCAATGCGATTCCTGCAAGGAGGCGTCGCAAGGAACCTGCAGCGAGGAGTGCCACGCTTTCGTTCAATTGCCGGAAGAAGAGCAGCGGGAACGGCGCAAAGGAACCAAAGCACGTGGCGGTTTCATGCGCGGAGCCAAGGGCTTGGCCCGAGGTGGCGCTACCCCAAGAAGTCGGCAGTAACCTCGAAGAATTCTTCCGGAGCTTGGGCGTGCAGCCAATGGCCTGCCCCGTGAATGGTGTGGTGGTCCATGTGCAGGAAGTGCTCTTCAAGAAGTTCGAGGTCCTCGTCGGACACGTAATCGCTTTCGCTTCCACGAATGAACAACGCGGGCAGGGTGTTCAGCCCCAAATCGATGTGCCCGACCACATCATTCAGCGTGTCTTGAAGCACGGGAACGTTGAACCGCCACGCAAACCCGCCTTCCTTTTTGCGGTGAAGCCCCTTCATCAAAAACGGCACCAAGACGGGGTCGCCGTTCAAGGCGTGGGCGAGGGCCAATTGAATGTCCTCCCGAGACGTGGCCGTCTCGGGCGACGTGGCCATAAGCGCTTCGAAGATTGGTCCGTGGTGGGGCGTGTACGCTCGAGCAGCAATGTCCGCCACAATCAATTTTTCGATGCGATCGGGGTGCTGCTGAGAGAGGAGCAACACCGTTTTGCCCCCCATGCTGTGCCCGAGCAGACGTACTTTTTCGAGGCCTTGTGCATCGAGGAAATCCACCACATCCTGCGCCATGGCTTCGTAACTGTGGAGGGGGTCGTGAGCCGAACGGCCGTGGTTGCGGGCGTCCAGCATCCAGACGTGATGCGATTCCGCGTACCGCTTGCCAAGGGTTTGCCAATTGTCGGAACTGCCGAGCAGCCCGTGAAGGATGACGAGGTGCGGGGCGTCAGGATTCGTGGTGCAGGAAAGGTGTCGGGCGTGAAGGGTCATTTCACGGGATGCAAGCACGCGCGGTACTGGGCGACGGTGTTAGAGAGTCCGAGGTACAGGGCGTCTGAAATCAAGGCATGACCAATGCTCACTTCGTCGAGGTGAGGCACCGCTTCGGCGAAATCGCGCAGGTTGTCCAAATTGAGGTCGTGTCCCGCGTTCACCCCGAGGCCGGCTTCGTGGGCCCAGGTGGCCGCTTGGGCATAGGGGGTTGCCGCTTCGCGGCCGAGTTTGAGGTGCTGAACCGCAAACGACTCGGTGTAGAGCTCGATGCGGTCCGCGCCGACGTCGGCTGCCGCGCGGATTTGGGCTTCGTCCGTCTCGATGAACAGGGACGTTCGAATGCCTTCCGCCTTGAACGCCTCCAACACGGTCCGCAGCATGTCGCGATGCTGGGTGACGGCCCAACCCGCGTTGCTGGTGAGCACGTCAGGCGGATCTGGAACAAGGGTGACTTGCTCGGGCTTCACTTCGCAGACCATAGCGACAAAGTCGTCGCTCGGGTAGCCTTCGATGTTGAATTCGGTGTGGACCACGCGACGCAAATCGCGCAGGTCGGCGTAGGTGATGTGACGCGCATCGGGCCGCGGGTGGACCGTAATGCCATCCGCCCCAAACGACTGAATGCGCTGGGCTGCCAATGCCACATTGGGTTCGTTTCCACCGCGGGCGTTACGCAGGGTGGCAATTTTGTTGACGTTGACGCTGAGGCGTGTCATCCCTACCTTTGGGTTATAACGCGAAAGTACGCCATGCGCGCTCAGAGAATCTTGTCTTTGGACCTTCCGGTCCTTGCGCTGACCGACCAGGTCGCTCGCGCCCTCGACGTGATGGACGAGTTTAAACTCATGCACCTGCCCGTCGTCGAAGAGGACGTGTACAAGGGCACCGTTTCGGAAGATGCCTTGTTGGAGATGGACCCCTCGGCCGTCATCGCGGAAGCGCCGATGACCGAGAATGCCATCGCCCCCGATTTGCACGTGTATGACATCGTGGCACGCATGGGTTGGGCGGATGCGGACTTGTTGCCGGTGGTGCACGAAGGGTTGTATCGGGGTGCAGTCGATCGTGCCGCGGTCTTGCGCTTCATGGCCAAACGCGCTGGCTGGGGATTCCCAGGAAGCTCCATCGTGCTTGAAGTCTTGCCGAAGGATTTGAGCCCTGCGGAGTTGATGCGCATCGTGGAAGCTGACGGAGCCCAAATCACCAGCTTCAACATTGCGCCCGTCGAAGACAGTGAGTTTTTGGAGGTGACCTTCAAGGTCAACACAGAGGAGATTGAATCGTTGCTAAGCACTTTGCGGCGCCACGAATTCACGGTGCAAAGCTTTTACAACGCCCCTGAATTGGAAGATGAAATGCGCGCTCGGTTTGACGCGTTCATGAGATTCCTCGAACCCTGACCCATGCGCATTGCCCTCTTTGGAAAAGCCGTTAGCCCAGACGACGCGGAAGCGCTGAGGATGGCGCTTGACCGTGTGTTGACGCTTGATTCCCAGGCCTGGATTCACTTGCCCTACATGAGCGAGCTGGGCGATCACATGGAAGTTCCTTCGGGCCTTCGGGCGTTTGACGGGGAGGTCCCTGCAGAAGTGGATGTATTGCTCGCGTTTGGTGGAGATGGCACCGTGCTCGAGGCGGCCACGATGGTTCGCCGCGGTGACGTGCCGATTCTGGGGGTCAACACGGGACGACTCGGGTTTTTGAGCAACGTGAGCATGGACGCCTTTGATTTGGCCATGGACGCCTTGGTGGCGGGGACCACGTGGGTAGAAGAGCGCGCTTTGCTGCACGTGGAAGTCGACGGGTTGAATCTTGGGTCGTTTCCCTACGCGCTCAATGAGGTGGTGATCCACAAGCGCGACACGGCAAGCATGGTGGTGGTGGACGTGCACCGCGACGACACGTTTGTCAACACGTATTGGGCGGATGGATTGCTTGTCAGCACCCCAACCGGTTCGACGGCCTACTCGCTGAGTGCCGGAGGTCCGATTGTGTTGCCTGGTTCCGAGGTGGTCATCGTCACTCCTGTGGCGCCGCACAACTTGAACGACCGACCCCTGGTGGTGCCTTTGGAAGGCGAAATCACACTTGTGGCTGGGGGACGCGACGCCCTGTTTTTGTTGAGCATGGACAGCCGTTCCTTCCCGCTTGAGCCAGGTCGCGAGGTGCGGATTCGGCCTGCGGATTTTCGGGTGAAGTTGATCAACCTGGAGCATCAAGACTTTTTTTCCACGGTTCGTCAAAAAATGCATTGGGGACTTGACCCTCGCGAACGCTGAAAAACGGGCAATCCCACGTAATTTCGTGCGTTGTACAACCCGATGCCCCGATCCCCGCACATCCTTCCTTTCTTGGCCTGCCTGATGGCGGTGCAGCTGACGTTTTGGGTGGTTCCTGAGGCATCAGCCCAGCGCAACCGTCGGGGCGCCAGCAAAGAGCTGGGCTACCAACTTGGTGCCATGTGGTACACCGGTGACCTCAACCCCGGCAACATGTTTCGAGGTGTGAGTCACGTTGCGCAAGGCGGCTATTACCGTCACAACCTCAACACGCGCATTTCGTTTCGGGGCCAATTCATGCAGGGCAAGATTGAAATGTGGGATGCAGACCATCCCAACCTGTGGCAGCAAGAGCGCAACCTGCACTTCCGAAACCAAATCAACGAGTACTCGCTCTTGACCGAGTTGAACTACCGGGATCACGCGGTTGGCAACCCCAAGCGAACGATGGTGCCGTTTTTGTTCGCGGGACTGGCAGTCTACACGCATGACCCCGAGGGCCAGGACACGTACGGCAACTGGCAGCCCCTGCAGCCCATGGGCACGGAGGGACAGGGTTGGTTCCAAGATGTCGAGAACTACCTGACCTGGGGCGTCGCCGTACCCTACGGCTTAGGTTGGAAGGGCAACTTGGGCTCGGGCATGTCGTTCCAGTTCGAGTGGGGAGCGCGCAAAGTGTGGACGGACTACCTCGATGACGTCAGTACAGTGTACATGAATCCCTCGCTTCTCCGTGAAGCTCGAGGCCAAATCGCCGTCCAGTTCGCCGACCGCGCTGTCGACCGCCAATTGCCGGTCGGCCAAAGCATGGAAGGGCTGCAACGGGGCGACCCAGGACGCAACGATCGGTACGGGTACTTTTTGTTCTCTTTGGGTTTTCGCGTCAGCAAAAAAGCCACAACTTGCTGGGAGCAATGACCACCCCGAGTTCTCACCCCAACGAGGCGCGTGACCGCGCGCTGCGCGCTGCCGGAATTGACCCCAACGCGGTTCCAGAACACGTTGCGGTCATCATGGACGGCAACGGACGCTGGGCCAAGCGCCGCGGTGAAGAGCGTGTCTTTGGGCACGCTCACGGTGTGGAAGCGGTGCGGGCCACCGTGGAAGCTGCGCTGGAAAGTGGCGTACGCTACTTGACTCTGTACGCGTTCAGCACCGAGAACTGGAACCGACCGAAGGAGGAAGTTGACGCGTTGATGGACTTGCTCGTCAAGACGTTGGTGCAGGAGGCTATGGAGCTTGCGACGAAGGGGGTGCGGCTGCGGGCCATTGGAGACGTCGCAAGCCTGCCTCAGGCGTGCCAAGCCGAGTTGGAACGGGTGAAGGAAGGCCCGGAAGGCGAAGTGCATCTCGACCTCGTCCTGGCACTGAGCTACAGCGCCAAGTGGGAGATGGTGGAAGCCATTCGCGCCATGATGGCCGACGGGTTGGCGCCCGACCAAATCCTGCCCTCGACGATCGACAAGTACCTCCAAACGGCCGATCTTCCCGACCCCGAATTGATGATTCGGACAAGCGGAGAACACCGCATCAGCAACTTCATGCTGTGGCAATTGGCGTACGCCGAATTCCATTTCACATCGGTGCTTTGGCCGGATTTCCGGAAGGAGCACTTTTTCGCGGCTATCCGCGATTACCAACACCGAGAACGCCGTTTTGGCGGACTCCCTAAAGCCCAACAAGTTTGATGAGAGGAGTGGGATTGGCGGCCGCGCTGGCCGCATGGATGTGTTTCCAGTCGCCGTGGCTACGGGCGCAAGAGGAGTTGATCGACCTGTCGTTGACCAGCACGTACAACGTTGCCGGCCTCACGGTTCTCGGGGCGGAGCACACCGACGTGCAAGCCATCAAGTTGTTCAGCTCGTTGCAGGTGGGTCAGGAGATCGAAATCCCGGGAGAGGCGCTGAAGCGTGCCATCACGGGACTTTGGGCTCAGGACTTGTTCGCCGACATTCAAATTGAGGTCGCCGAAGTGCGCGGCCGCGACGCCTACCTCGTCATCCGCGTGCGGGAATTGCCGCGCTTGACGCGTTACAGCATCGCCGGTGTGAACCGCTCGGAACAGGAAACCGTCAAGGGAAAAATCGACCTGCTCACTGGCCGCATTCTCGACGAGAACGTGATGGCGGTGGCTTCCAAACGCATCCGCGACCACTACGTCGAGAAGGGATTCCTGGACGTGGACATCGCCATGGAACAGCAGCCCGACACGATGTTCGCGAACGGCACGAAGCTGCGCATCACCATCGATAAAGGCGAAAAAGTCAAGATTGACCAAATCGTTTTTCACGGCGCCGAAGCCATGGAAGCCGAGGTCCTTGCACGAAAGATGAAGGACACCAAGGAGCGCCGATGGTGGCGGTTCTACAAGGCGTCCAAGTACCTGGAGAACTCCTTCAACTCCGACCTCGACAAGGTGGTGGATCATTACCATGCCGAAGGCTACCGAAACGCGCGTATCCTGGGAGACAGCTTGAGCCGCAACGCCGAGGGTGAAGTCGTGTTGGACGTTTGGGTGGAAGAGGGGAACCCCTTCTACTTTGGGGACATCACCTTCACAGGGAACACCAAATACCGAACGACCCAACTCGACAGCTTGCTCGACATCCAGCGAGGCGAGGTGTTCAGTTTGCAGCGTCTCGAAACGCGGGTGTTCATGGACCCCAAGGGCATGGACCTCAGCTCGCTGTACCAGGACGATGGGTACCTGACGTTCAACGCGCGGCCCATCGAAAAACGGGTGGAGGGCGACACCATCGACATCGAGATTCGGATGATGGAAGGGCAGCAGTTCCGCATCGGCCGCGTCAAGGTTCAAGGGAACAGCAAGACGAACGACCACGTGGTGTATCGGGAGATTCGGACGCGTCCCGGAGACCTCTTCAGCCGGACCGACATCATCCGAACGCAGCGTGAATTGTCGCAGTTAGGGTACTTCAATCCTGAGGCGTTTGGGGTGAACCCCATCCAGCATCCGGAGGACGGAACGGTGGACATCGAGTACACCGTGGAAGAGAAGCCGTCCGACCAAATCGAGCTCAGTGGCGGTTGGGGCGGCGGCCGAATCGTCGGCACCCTTGGCGTCAGCTTCACCAACTTCGCCGCGTCGAAGATGTTTAAGAAGGGCACGTGGCGCCCCATTCCCACGGGCGACGGCCAGCGACTCTCGCTTCGAGCGCAGTCCAACGGTCTGTACTTCCAGAGCTACAACTTCAGCTTCACCGAGCCGTGGTTGGGCGGCAAAAAGCCCAATTCGCTCAGCTTCAGTGTCTGGAGGTCCATCCAAAGCAACGGACAGCCAAGGAACATCGATGGGGTGGTCAACGAGGCGCGTCAATCGTTGGAAATCACAGGCGCCCAGCTTGGCTTGGGGCAGCGTTGGAAAAAGCCGGACGACTGGTTCGTGTTCCAGGCGGCCTTGTCCTACCAGCACTTCAACCTGAACGAATTTGGGTCCTTCTTCAGCTTCTCGAACGGCCGCGCCAACAACTTGGCGCTGACTGCAGTGGTGGGCCGAAACTCGGTCAGCGATCCGATTTTCCCGGTTTGGGGTTCGAATGTGGAGGTCAGCGTCAAGGCCACGCCGCCTTACAGCGCGTTCCGCCCGGACGGGTTCTACACCAACGAAGACGGTTCTCCGGTCGACGACCAAACCCGCTTCCGCTGGGTGGAGTACCACAAATGGAAGGTGAAGGCCGAGTGGTACACCCCGTTGACCCAGTCGGGAGGTGAAAACCCCAAAAGCCTCGTGTTGCGCACCGCCGCGGGCGTCGGACTCATTGGATCGTACAACCGCCAGGCGGGCCTCAGTCCGTTCGAGCGTTTTTACCTCGGGGGGGTGTTCTTGAGCGGCTTCGTGCTCGACGGTCGGGAAATCCTGAACCTACGCGGTTACGACGATTTGAGCTTGACTGCGCCCGATCGGAACACCGGTGCCCCGGTGGTCGCGAAATACAGCGCGGAATTGCGCTACCCACTGAGCACCAACCCCAGTGCAACGATTTACACGCTCGCTTTTTTGGAGGGTGGAAATACTTGGGAGGACCCACGTGCGTTCAATCCATTCCAAGTCTACCGTTCGGCAGGCGTGGGCATGCGCATCTTCCTGCCAATGTTTGGACTTTTGGGTCTGGATTACGGTTGGCGGCTTGACGACTTGCCCGCAGTGCCCAACATGTCCCGGGGGCAATTCCACTTCTCCATTGGCATGAACATGGGCGACCTTTGACGAACGGAGAGATTTGGCCCCAAATTTGACAAGACAACCTCATGACCTCGATTTCTCACACCCTGACACGCTTCGCCACCCACGGGATGGTGCTGGCTGCTTTGGCGCTCACCACGTGGACGGCTCAGGCACAGAAGTTTGCCTACATCGATTCGGAATACGTGCTTTTGCACATGCCTGAATACGCGACCGCCCAAACCGACCTCAACAACTACGCCATCCAATGGCAGGCTGACATCGAAGCGAAACTCGAAGCGGCGGATCGCTTGGAAGTGGCCTACCGTGCGGAACGCGTGTTGTTGACCGCAGAGATGCGCGTCAAGCGCGAGGATGAAATCGCGAAGAAGCGCGCGGAAGCCAAGGAAATGCAGAAGCAAAAGTTTGGGGTGGACGGCGAGCTGTTCCAAAAGCGCCAGGAGCTCATCGAGCCCATCCAGCAGCAGATTTTTGAGTCGCTCAAGGACATTGCTTCCGGCAGCGGTTACATGGTCATTTTTGACAAGAGCAACCAGAGCAACATGCTCTACACCAACCCCAAGTACGACATTTCTGACCGCCTCATCAAGAAGCTCGGATACGTTCCTGGCGAGACCGTTACGCCAGAAGGCGGCAAAGACGGCGGCAAGGGTGGCGACAGTTTGATGGACAAAGGACGTGACGCGGTGAACGGTGCAAAGGGCGATGCTCGTGATCGCATCAACAGCGCCACGCGAGGCACCTCGGGATCCATGACCAAGCCCGGAGGCAAGAATTGAACAAACGAACACACCTTTTCCCGGTCGAGATTCGGTGACCCTTCCCTTGACCGACCTTTCCTTCCCTGAACAAGAACATCATGAAACATCTCCTTCTCCTTGCCTGTGCAGCCGTTGTCGGATTGACCGACGCCGTGGCCCAAAAATTCGGCCACCTCGACGCCCAAGAAATCTTGTTGACGTTGCCTGAACGTGCGGACGCTCAAGCCACCATTGAATCTGCGGCTGCCGAATACGAATCGGAGGTAACGCGCATGCAAGGCGAGCTCGAAACCAAATTTGCCGACTACCAAGCCAAGGCCGCGACTTGGCCCGACGCCATCCGCCAGCAAAAGGAGCGCGAGCTTCAACAACTCGATGCGGGGTTGCAAGAATTTGGCATGACCATCCAGAATGACCTTGCCCAAATGGAGCAGCAATTGCTCGCACCGATGGTGGAGCGCGTGCGCAAGGCCATTGAAGAAGTAGGCAAAGAGCAAGGCTTCACTTACATCTTCGACACGAGCACAGGAGTGACCTTGTACAACGGTGGCGAAGACGTGAGCGGCTTGGTGAAGACCAAGCTTGGCATGTGATTCCCAAGGTCAAGATGCCATGAGCAACGACGCGCCCATCGGCATGTTTGATTCAGGCATTGGCGGTTTGACGATTGCCAAAGCCCTTCTGGAACGGCTCCCTCGGGAGTCGTTGCGGTATGTGGGCGACACGGCGCACATGCCTTACGGGGACAAAAGCCCCGAGCGCCTCAAAGAATACGCCACCGGAATCGCGCAACGGCTTCTCGACCAAGGATGCAAGGCCCTGGTGGTGGCGTGCAACTCAGCGTCGAGCAACGCCATGGCTGAGGTCCGCGAACTTGCGGGCCCGGAGGTTCCCGTCATTGACGTGGTTCATCCGGTCGTGGAGTGGGCAGCCAAGCATCACCCGGGAGGAGAACTTGGCTTGATTGGGACACGCGCGACGGTTCAGAGCGGCCTGTACGACCAACTTTTGCTGGCACGAGGGATCCGAGTGGAATCTCTCGCCACTCCTCTGCTGGCCAGCGCCATCGAAGAGGGGTTCCACAACGGCACGATTTCGCACGCAGTGGTCGAGGCGTATTTCGCCGACGGTTGGGCCGCCGGCAAGGATGCGTTGGTCTTAGCCTGCACACATTACCCGTTGGTCATGGAGGACATCCGTGCCCAGCTGCCTCGCGGCATGGCAGTGTTGGATGCTCCGAGCATCGTGTCGCACCATGTGGAAAGCGTGTTGCGCGAACGCGGGCTCTTGGCATCCGGAAACTCGCCGACTCGCCGTTTCGAAGTGACCGATTGGACCCAGTCGTTTGCCGACGGTGCAGCGCACATCTTGGGCCAGCCTGTGGAGTTGGTCGAGGTGGCTTGGCCCGAGGCCAAATAACCTACAAGTCTGCCGCCTGTCCCCTGTTCAGGGAGTCTCGTCTTGAAACCAGCTGGCATATTCGACGTACCTCGCCGAGGTCGAGCTGAGATGTTGGCGAAGGTCCGCGCTAACCATGCCGCGCCGTTTTGCCGGAACGCCGGCCCACAACTCACCGTCTTCAATCACGGTCTCGGCCAAAACCACGGCACCTGCGGCAACGACGGCGTGCGCACCCACCACAGCATGGTCCATCACCACGGCCCCCATCCCAATCAACGCCCCTTGTTTCACGTGTGCCCCATGCACGATGGCGTTGTGTCCGACACTCACGTCGTCTTCCAACACGGTGTGGCTTTTTTCAAAGGTGCCATGAATGACAGCGCCGTCTTGAATGTTCACGCGCTTGCCAATGCGAATGGGGGCAACATCCCCTCGCACCACGGCGGAGAACCAGACGGTGCTGTGCGCGTCCATGTCCACCTCACCGACTACGGCTGAATTGGGCGCCAACCACACGGTTTCGTGGAGGTTTGGGTGTTTGTCCCGTGCGGGAATCACTGTAGCCATGCCCTAAAAATACGCTTCGTCGTGGGCATCGAGAAGGGGCGGGCTGGAAGGATTAAGCCATCCCGACCGATTCATCCACATGACGTCGTAACCTCGGCGAACGTCTTCGTCGAGGACTTCAAGTCGGTTGCACCACCTCGCTTGGCCTTCGGCCAATTTTCGAAGATGCGCTTGAAGTCTCCGACTCGTAAGGCCTTGTGTGAGGATGAGCGTGAGCGCAGTGGTCGCTTGGTCGGTCCAAGCCAACGCCCTTTCGGCGTCTATTTCCTCCATCCATGCGAGGCACTCCTCCCACGTTCGCGTGCACTCGGAAAGGTCACTTCCGTTGACGTCAAGGTGAACAGGAAACCGCTCAAGAAGGGGCGCACTGATTCGCCTTCGGTAATTCGTGCGTTCGCTTGCCGTGCAAGAGCACCCTCGTTCATGTTGGCCGCATGGGCACAGGTTCATGGCGGCCAGAACCCATGCGTTGGACTGCCAACGAGCCGATCCGTCGGCGCGGTGCAAATCGAGCACCCCAGTTTCCATGATGTGTCTCAGAGACTCGCGCGCGGGCTTGGGCCATTCAGGGAATTCATCGAGGAACAACGTCCCGCTGTCTGCGAGCACCCACGCACCGGGAAGAGGTTGTCCCTTGCGCCACGACCCCAAGAGTCCGGCAGCCCCTCCTGTGGGGTGCGGTGCCAACCATGGCCGATCCGTTCCGAGCAAATGGCTTGCCGCGCGCGCCAAACTGGACTTTCCCACGCCTGGCGGCCCTGCCATCATCACGGGCCAACGGTGTTTGGCTGCGATGCACAGCCAGGCCTTTGCCTTTCCCTCACCCTGGAGGTCGGTCCATCCTGGGGAGGGACTCGCAGCCATGTGCCTCGAAGTCAAGAAAACGAGGCTGGGTGAGGCCTGAGCCAGCCAGTCCGTGACGTTCGCAAGAAGATGTGCCAAATGGCTGGCCCGCCCTTCCTGATCGAAGTGCACACTGACGCGAGAGCACTCGGGACCAAGCCACAGGGCGATGCCATCAGGCACCTGCCCGTGGTGAGACGTAACCGATGACGCTTGGGTGGCAGGTGGGCCTGGCCAGCGCAAGTTGCCCTCGAGGCTGAGCATTCCTGTGCTGGCTACCTTGGAAAGGGTGGTTGGGTTGATCTTGCCTTGGACCGCGAGCAGAGCAAGACTCAGTGCGACGTCCACAAAGGGCAATTCTTCAGCCGTGCAGGCGGGATGAATGTTCAAGGTCAAGGCCCTGCCAGGCCAAGAGACGCCGAGGCCTTGCAGGGCAGATCGGATGCGGGCCAAGGACGCAAGTGCAGCAGAATAGGGAACGCCTGAGGTCCGGAGAATGGCTCCTTGTTCGGCACGAACCTCCACATTCACCCAAGGGTGATTGACCTTCGTCGGAACGAAGGCCCACGTTTGGACGACCATGGCTTCAGGCGATTGCGCGCTCGATGGCGTCAATCCACGCGTGAATGCAGCGGATGTGAACTTCTTGGATGCGGTCGGCGTACCCATTCCAGGGCACGCATACGTCCACGTCAGCAAGCGCAGCAAGCTGTCCTCCGCCATTCCCTGTCAACGACAAGACGTGAATGCCCAGGCGTTGGGCTTCTTTGGCGGCGGCCAAGATGTTGGCGGAGTTGCCGCTTGTGCTGATGGCGAGCAAAACGTCGCCCGGGCGTCCAAGCGCGGCGATTTGACGGGCAAATACGTGTTCGTAGCCGTAGTCGTTTCCGATGCATGTCAGCGCGGACGGATCGGAGAAGGACATGGCGGCAAAAGGCTTGCGGTCGTTGCGGTAGCGCCCGCTCAATTCTTCAGCGAAGTGCATGGCGTCGCACATGGATCCCCCGTTCCCGCACGACATGACTTTGTGGCCAGACTTCAAGCTGTCAATCAGCAAGTGCGCACCGTGTCCAAGCGCCTCGAGGAATCCCTCGTCGCGGAGGAGATCTTGGGCCAATTGGGCACTCTCTTCGAAATGGTCTCGAATGCGCATGGGGTCAAAGATGGTGTTCATGCCTCAAACTTGAAGCGCGTCTGGGCCGGATGGCTGTGCGCTTTGTGTTTGGGGTGCTGGAATCAACGGTTGAATTCAGACAAGCCGTTTTTCAGGAAATCGATGAACACGTCGGAATCTGGATCGTAGCCCGCGCTGCCTCCAATGTGATCGCCGTTGTGATCGATCATCACGTAAAACGGTTGAGCGTTGCGGTTGAAGCGCGAGGCCTGCAAGTAAGACCACTTGTTGCCGACGGTTTTGATTCGGAAATCCTTTCCCCCGTATTTCTCGACGCGGTGCTCCGATTCGGGAAGCGGCTTTCGGTCATCCACGTACAACGAGACGAGAACCACGTCTTGGGTCAAGATTTGGGCCACTTCGGGATCTGACCAAACCTGTTCTTCCATTTTGCGGCAATTCACACAGGCCCATCCAGTGAAGTCGAGGAGCATCGGCTTGCCTTCGACTTTGGCCGCAGCGAGCCCTTCCTCGTAATCGTCAAAACGGGCTTCAACATGGCCCCCGTGGGAGCCTCCTTCACCGCCACCTCCTTGCTGCCATTCGCTGTAGAAGGTCGGAGGAGGGAAGCCGCTGATGAGGTTCACAGGCGCGCCCCACATGCCTGGCACCAGATAGATGCCAAGCATCATGAAGGCCATCCCGAGCGAGAAACGGAACACACCGATGCGTTCGACTTTGCTGTCGTGAGGGAGGGTGAACCAGCCAAACAGGTAAAACGCGATGGTCAAGCTGACCGCAATCCAAATGGCGATGAACAGTTCGCGTTGGAGAAGGCCAAGTTGAAGAACGAGGTCTGCGTTGCTCAAGAATTTGAAGGCAAACCCGATTTCAAGCAATCCGAGCACCACCTTGACGCTGTTGAGCCAGCCACCACTTGAGGGCAGGCTGTTGAGCCAACCGGGGAAGGCTGAGAACAGCCCAAAAGGAAGGGCCAGCGCTGAGGAAAAACCGAGCATGACCGCGGTGGGTGCGGCAAACGATCCCGTGGCGGCCCCGGCGAGCGCAGAGCCAACGAGGGGTCCTGTGCACGAGAACGAAACAATGGCCAGGGTGGCGGCCATGAAGAAGATACCTACGATGCCTCCACGGTCCGAAGCGGCATCCGCTTTGTTGGCCCAGCTCGACGGCAATTGGATTTCAAACGCGCCCAAGAAACTGGCTCCAAAGACCAGCAACAGCAGGAACAAGAACACGTTGAAGATGGGGTCGGTTGAAATGACGTTCAAGACGTCTACCCCGAAGAACGCGGTCAGGGCCAGGCCCAGTGCCGTGTAAATGAAAATGATGAAGAACCCGTAGATCAGGGCATTTCGAACGCCTTCAGCCCGGGTTTTGGACTGCTTGGTGAAGAAGCTCACCGTCATCGGAATCATGGGGAACACGCAGGGCGTCAACAGGGCCGCCAGTCCCAGTCCAAAGCCCAACAAGAAGGTCCACAGCAGGCTTTCTTCCTCCTCGCCACTGGCATCACCATCCTCGGAACTTGACGTGCCTGATTCCGCAAACAAGCCACCTTCTTCTTCGTGATCTTCGGATTCGTGGGCGTTCGCTGCCCCGTGATCGCACCAGTGCTGGGAGGGAGGGCAGTAGTTGGGACGTGTGGATTGAATGTCTTCCGTCGCCACGGCGAACGGGATTTCTTCCGGAGGCAAGCACATGCTGGCGTCACAGACCATGAACAGGACAAACCCTTTCAAGCTGTCCCCGGCCTGCGCACCGCTGAGGTCGACGGTTTGGCGCCAGTACACTTCTTCCTCGAAGAACTTCAAGTCCATCATGAAGTTGGGGTCGTATTCCTCCAACGGCGTGCATTCATTCACCGCGCCTTGGGGTGACACGCTGGCAGGCCATTCGAATTCGAAATACGTGGGTACAGGGCCGTTGTTGGGGTCGTTGTCCTGGCTGTAGATGTGCCAGCACGAATCCACAGTGGCGTGGATGACGAGGTCGTGCATTCCCGCTTGCTCGCTGGGGTACAACCCAAACTCCCAATCGACAGGATCTTCGATTTGGGCCGTGGCGGCAGAGCTAACGAACAACAAAAGGGCGGCACAAGCAGCGCCCATCAGACGAAGGGCGCGTGACGACAAGGCCGAGGCGATCGAGGTGCAATCGTGCATGTTCAAGGTTTCTTGGCTCGTAAAGATATCGCGCGCGCAGGCAGCACGTAGGGGAATCCGGCCCAATTCATCACAACGCCACGTGAGCAAGGCGGGCCTTACAGGTCGATTTCTTGTCCCGGTGCCAAGTCGAAACGCCGCCGCATCCACCCCACGCCGAGGTACACCAACGGGGTGTCCAACGCCGCAACCAACGCCTTAAAAGCCACGCCATTCATGAGCAAGACACCCAATCGGCCCCACCCAATTTCACCTACGGCACAGAGCAGAAGAAGCACGGTGGTGGTGTCGATGATTTGGGAGGGGATGGTGGACAGGTTGTTGCGCAGCCAGAGGTGTCGGCCTTCGGTCAAGCGCTTCCAAAAATGGAAGATGCGCACGTCGAAGAATTGGGCCAGCAAGTAAGCCGCCATGCTGGCTCCAACGGCGAGGGCGGTTTGGCCAAAGACGTGGTCGAATTGGCCGTCCGTCACCGGGGACCAAGAGGTGGCGTTCGCTTGGCCCGCCACCGTGATGACGAGCAAGGTCATCACCGAGGCCCCGAGGCCTGAAAGCACCACCAGGTTCGCTTTGCGCTTGCCGTAAATCTCGCTGATCAGGTCGGTGACCAAAAACGTCAAGGGGTACGGCAACAAACCGACGCTTTGTTCAAACGTCATGCCCCCCCATTCCCACATGAAGAACTTCCGGAAGATGAGGTTGCACGAGACCAAGCTGGCGACAAACAACCCCGACAAAATCAAGAACCACGCTTGGGCCGCATCGCGGTCCCGGCCTTCAAGCATACGAGGAGGGAGGAGGTCGTTGGAATTCATGGGTTGGTCGAGGGCTCGAACGTGAACAAAAGGCCTGGCGCGTCGGCAAGTTGGTCAAGGTGCAGACGCGCCTGCTCCGAGAGTTTGTGGCCGGCAACCCACAACACGCAGTCGTCGCTCCTGCGCTCCAACACCCAGGCGCCCTGACGCAGGTGGTTGGGCACCTTGGATTGTGTCAAGACGTCGCTGACAAGGCTGTGCCCTTCCATGCCCAACGGCTGGATGCGGTCGCCGTCTTGCCAAGGACGAAGGAGGACGGGGCACCACGAGGATGGAATCCAACAGGTTTGGAGGGAAAGGGTGGACACGTCCACGGGCGCGGGTTGTGGAGACCACGAAAGCCTGCCGAGCGCGGTCCCTGATGTGCCCGATTTGGTGTCGGCTTGGGTGTCAACGAGGATGCCGCTGGGCAAGGAGGACGGGTCGCCTTCTTCGTTGATGTGCACCAAGTGGTCGCGCTCGCGGACGATCGTGCCGTTGGGCCCAAGGACTTTGGTGCCCACTTGACCCTCGGCCAAACCAAGCACTTGGGAAGCTTGGGCATGGCTCCAGCCTTCCTCTCCAAGCGCGCGACGCAGCGCAACTCGGGCGAGCGGGTTCCGTTGCAACGCATCGAGACGCCATTGGCCTGGGACCTTCTCGACCTCGTTCCTCGCAGCTTCGATCAAGGGTGCAAGGGCGAGTCGCAAGTCGGCGGTTTGTTCCGCGAGTGCCTGAAGGTGGCGCGTGGTGCCCGGCCGCACGTGGTCGAGCAGGGGGAGCACTTCGTGACGGATGCGGTTGCGCAAGTAGGCCGGCGACGCGTTGCTGGAATCCTCGCGCCACGTCCAACCTTGCGCTTCAGCAACCCTGTGTAGCTCAGCACGTCTGACTTCAAGCAAGGGACGAATCACGTGATTGTCGCGGAGAAGCATGCCCTGCACAGAAAGGGGGTCAGGGCTGCGCATGGCGTGAAGCAGCCACGTCTCGGCCTGGTCGTCGGCGTGATGACCGGTCAGGATGGCCGCGGAACCGTGCGACTGGCGAACGTGTTCCAACCACGCCTGGCGCCGCTTCCGCGCCTCCCCCTGAAAGCCCTGCGGCCCGGCCTTGACCTCCTTTCCGTCCAGCTCCAGCACCTCGAACGGGTGACCGTGCTGTGTGGCCCATTCGGCCACGAAGTTGCGGTCGGCCACGCTCTCTTCGCCGCGCATGCCGTGGTCGACGTGCGCGACCACCATGGGACGTCCCGTGATGTGCACGAGTTGAAGCAGCACGGTGGAATCGAGTCCTCCACTTGCGGCCACCACCACCGAATCGGCAGGCCGAAGCCCAGCTTTGCCGAGGGCGTGCTCGAGGTGGTTCAGCAATTCCTTCACGGCACGAGGCATTGTCGAAGGGCCTCCGCCTTGAGCAGGCATTCTTCGTATTCGGACTCGGCTTGGGACAGCAACGTGATGGCGCCGCCCACAGTGGCGTCGACTCGCCCGGAGTCGGCTCGGTGCATCAAGCTTCGGATGACGACGTTCAGGTCCCAGTCGCCGGAGGGTTCGACGTACCCGATCGCGCCGCTGTACACCCCTCGCCCGGTGCCTTCCAGACGCGCGATGTGGTTCATGGCGCTGAGTTTGGGGGCACCCGTCATCGACCCCATGGGGAAAGTGGCCCGCAAAATGTCAAGCGTGGAGGCCTCAGAACGCAAGGTGCAGGACACGGTGCTGATCATTTGGTGAACCGTGTCAAACGTGTGAATCCCAAACAACTCCTCCACCGCCACCGAATCCCGTTCCGCCACCCGACTGAGGTCGTTCCGAACGAGGTCGACAATCATGACGTTTTCCGCCCGCTCTTTCTCGCTTGCCGCCAGCTGCGCCTTCAAGGCTTCGTCCTCGGCGGGCGTGGACCCGCGCCGGACCGTGCCCTTGATGGGCTGGGAGAGGAGCTTGGCCCCTCGTTTGGCCAAAAATCGCTCCGGGCTCGCGCACAACGCCCGCCACATGCCCGCCTGCACGTACGCGGTGTGGGGGGCCTTGGTTTTTTCGGCGAGCTTGGAGAAGATGGACCAACTCCCGTCCCCCGGCGCACGGCCTTCCCAGGGCACGCACAGGTTCATTTCGTAGATGTCCCCCCGTTGCAGGGCACGGTGCACCTCTTCAAACCTCATGCGGTATTCGTACTCGCTCCAGGATGGGGTCAACGCGGACCAGGAATCGGGCGCAGGCTGGGGCGCAGATTCGGCAAATTCGCCCCGCGCCGCGGCCAGCACCTCGTCCGCCCACGGCACCTCGTCGCCCCACACCAGCACCGCCTCCGATTGCCCCACGGGCCATTCCACGACGACCTCGGGTTCCCACCAAACCAGAAGAGGCCAGCACCCGGGGTGTTCTGGCACAACGGTCGGCGTCTGGCCGTCGCGTGCCAAGTCCAGGCTCGCATGCAGGTCGTACCCGAGCCAGCCCACAGTCCACGCGTTGCGTCGCTCGCCTTCCTTGACAAAGGCTTCCCACAAGGCCCAGTCTCCAGGGGTGGGGTGCGCGACCGACAGGGATCGCCGTGCCCCCACGCCGAGCAAGGCGCGACCCTCCAGCCGTTCGTCCCAAAAAAGCACCACGTGCTCGTGCTTCGCACACAGGGCTTTTAAGCAGGGAAGGGGGCGCACGTTCATGCGCGGAAGTTAGGCGTTGGTTTCGGCGGAGGCAACCGAAGAGCTGCCTGAACGGGCCCGCACACCCATGCGCAGTCGCACGAGGTCCTCAAGACCCTCCACCCAAGTGGGGTGGGCATTCAAGCTCGGCACGAGTTCCACCTTTTCGCCGCCGTGCTCCTCGAACACCTCTTGGTATTCTTCGCCAATCTCAATCAAGGTCTCGAGGCAATCGGCCACAAACGCCGGGCTGAACACGAGCAGTTTCTTGTCACCTGCCTCGCCTCGCTCGACAATGACGTCGTCGCTGAAGGGGCGCAACCATTTGCTGTCCAAACGGCTCTGGAAGCACACCGTGTACCGTTCCTCTGCGAGGCCCAGACGGTCGGCGAGGGCACGGCTGGTCGCGTAACACGTCGCCTTGTAGCACTGCCGATTCTCTTCGTTGATCTCGTCCTCGCAGCTGTGGTTGGCGCACTTTTGGTCTTCGTAAATCTTGTCCACCTGCCGCTCCGGAAGCCCGTGGTAGCTGAACAAAATGTGGTCGTAGGAGGCCAAATCAAACGCCGCCGCTTGCTCCACAAACCCTTTCAAATACCCCTCAAAATCCCAGTACTGGCTCACCGCAACGACCTCGGGGATGACGTACCATTTGCTCAGAATCTTGAACGCCTTCTCGAGCGTCGAACCCGTCGTCGCTGAAGCGTATTGGGCGTACAGAGGCAAAATGCAGATGCGGTCGTAACGGGCCTTTTCCATGCGGGCCATGACGTGGTCCATGGAGGGGTTTTGGTAGCGCATCGCCAATTCCACGACAACCTCGCCGCCAAACGCTTCCTGCGCTTCGGGGGCGCTGAGCCGCGCTTGCAAATCCCGTTGCAACGCTTCTCCGTAGAGCAGCAGAGGAGACCCTTCCTCGGTCCACACCTTCTTGTATTCCCGCGCGCTGCGGAACCGTCGGATGGGGGCAATGATGCCGTTGACGAGGATTTTTCTGGGCAACCACGGGATGTCGATCACGCGACCATCTCCAAGGAATTCTCGCAAGTAGCGTCCCACGGCGCCCGCGGTTGGGGCGTCGGGTGTGCCCAAATTCACAAGCAGGATGCAGGTCTTCAACGGCTGGCTCATGGGTTCACAACAACCGAGCGGCTCAAATGTGCAGGGCGCGATCGTCGGTCGCAGCCAGGGCCGCCTCCTTGATCGCCTCGGTGAACGTCGGGTGCGCGTGGCTCATGCGGGAGATGTCCTCAGCGCTGGCCCGGAATTCCATGGCCACGACCGCTTCGGCAATCATGTCGGCCGCGCGAGGGCCGCACATGTGCACGCCCAAGATCTCGTCCGTTTCCGCGTGCGCCAACACCTTCACGAGTCCGTCGGTGTCCATGCTCGCGCGGGCGCGACCGCTCGCTTTGAACGGAAAACTTCCACTCTTGTACGGCACCCCATCCGCCTTCAACTGCTCCTCGGTCGCGCCGACCCCGGCCACCTCGGGCCAGGTGTACACGACGTTGGGGATCAAGTTGTAATCAATGTGCGGATGCTGGCCGGCGATGGTTTCAGCGGCAAACACACCCTCCTCCTCAGCCTTGTGGGCGAGCATCGCCCCACGGACCACGTCACCGATGGCGAAAATGTGTGGCACCTTGGTGCGCATGTGCGCGTCGACATCGATCCGTCCGCGCTCGTCTGTGCCGAGTCCTGCCGCTTCGAGGTTCAGCCCATCCGTGTACGGACGACGACCCACGCTGACGAGGCAGTACTCCGCCTTGAAGGTCACTTCGTCGCCTTTGGCCGAGTCGGCCTTGACTGTGACGCTGCGTCCTGTGGCAGTGACCTCCTTCACGCCGTGCTTGAGGTGGAATTTCACTCCGAGCTTCTTCATCGAGCGCATGAGTTCCTTGCCCATGGCGCGGTCCATGGTGGGAATGATGCTGTCGGCGTATTCCACCACCTCCACTTCGGTTCCGAGCCTGGCGTAGACTGAACCGAGTTCGAGCCCGATGACCCCACCGCCGATGACCACCATGGATTTGGGGAGTTTGGGCAAACTCAAGGCCTCCGTGCTCGTGATGACGCGTTTTTTGTCGATCTCGATGAATGGCAGGGAACTCGGTTTGGATCCCGTGGCGATGATGACGTGCTTCGCGCCAATGTGAACGGCCTTGCCTTTGCTTGGCGTGATGCCGATGGTGTGCGCGTCCACGAACGAACCGATCCCCTGGTGGACGTCGATGTTGTTCTTCTTCATGAGGAAGTTGATCCCCTCTGTGGTTTGGGCGACCACTTCGCCCTTTCGCGCGATCATTTGAGGAAAATCAAGCCCCAAAGATCCCACCTGGATGCCATGGACAGCGAATTGTTCCTTGGCTTGGTGGTAGTGCTCCGAACTGTCGAGCAAGGCTTTGGAGGGAATGCATCCGACATTCAAACAGGTTCCGCCGAGCGTTGGGTATTTTTCCACCAAGGCCGTTTTCAAACCAAGTTGCGCTGCGCGTATGGCGGCTACGTAGCCTCCAGGACCGCTTCCGATGACGACGACGTCGTATTGTTCCATGGCACAAAGGTAGCTCGGGGTTGAAGGTCTGCCGCCCCGCATGTTGTTTCTTTGCACCTCCCTATGTGGCTTCGAATTGCATCTTTCTTGATTCGTCATCGTCTGCCCGCAGTTCTCGCGCTGTTGGCTGCCACGGTATTCATGGGCTTACAGATTCCCAACTTGAAAATGCAATACAAGTATGGGGGCATCTTGCCATTGGACGATCCGGCGGAGGTGGACCATGCAAAGTTTTTGGAGTCCTTCGGGGCTGAAGGGAATGTGCTCGTCATCGGTGTAGAGGATGCCCGCCTTCGGACCGCCGAGGGTTTGCAGGCGTGGCATGATTTGGCAGAAGACATTCGCGCATTGCGCGTCATGGTTGATGGCAAGCCGACTGTAATCATTGATTCGGTCTTCGCGGTAACCCACGCCTTTGATGTGGTCAAACACCCCACCGAGAAGCGTTTCGTCTTGGAGCCTGTCGCACCGGATGTGGTGCACCCAGACCCTTCAGGGCCGCTTTTGACGGATGAACGGGCCGATGAGATTGTCAACAAGGTGAGGTCATTGCCTTTTTACAATGGCTTGCTGTATGCGCCCGGCAACGATGCCACCTTGATGATGGTCGTGTTCAACCTCGACATGCTCAACTCGCCACGACGTGGCACCATTGTCGAACAGATCATTGCCTTGTCAGACGAATGGTCTGAGACGGAGGGCATCGAGACCCATCTGAGCGGGTTGCCGTTCATCCGGATTGCCATGACCAACAAGGTGAAAGGAGAAATCGGGTATTTCATCGGGGCCGCCATGTTCGTGACGGCGCTGTTGTTGTTCCTTTTCTTTCGAAACCTGGCCGTGGTGGGGGTCTGCATGGCTGTGGTGTTTATCGGGGTGATTTGGTCTCTCGGTACCATCGCCTTGCTCGACTACCGCATCACGCTCGTGATGTCCTTGATTCCGGCATTGATGATTGTCATCGGGGTTCCCAATTGCATCTATTTGGTCAACAAATACCAAGGAGAATTCAAGCGTCACGGGAACAAAATGATGGCCCTGCAGCGCATGGTCACCAAGGTGGGCAACGCCACCCTGTTGACCAACGCGACGACGGCGTTTGGATTTGCCACCTTCATCTTCACCCACAGCCCCATACTCATTGAATTTGGGGTGGTCGCGGCCTTGAACATCATGCTCGCCTTCGGGATCAGCATTGTGCTCATTCCGGCACTGTTTACCTGGCTCCCTGAACCCCATGAGCGACATCTGTCTCACCTGGACAGGGTCTGGGTAGACAACGTGGTGGGCAGCTTCGTCCGCACGGTGCAGTCCAGGAGAAGGCCGGTTTATGTGGCCGCTCTCCTGGTCCTTCTC
>JAQCBJ010000095.1 GCA_027621555.1 Bacteroidota bacterium
TTTTTCTTTCCAAATCCTGATCGCCATGCGACAGCACAAATTCACCCTGGAGGAGCACGAGCTCCCCACCCATTACTACAACGTGGTGGCCGACATGCCCAACAAGCCGTTGCCGCCCCTGCATCCCGGAACTCGCGAGCCCATCGGGCCTGAAATGCTCGGACCGCTTTTTCCCCAAGCGCTCATCGCGCAGGAGATGACCTCCGAGCGTTTGGTGGAGATTCCCGAAGAGGTCCGAGACAAGTACCTCAAGTACAGGCCCACGCCGCTCTTCCGCGCCCACGACCTCGAAAAACACCTCGACACGCCGGCGCGCATTTACTACAAGTACGAAGGCGTAAGCCCGAGCGGATCGCACAAGCCCAACACTGCGCTGGCCCAGGCCTATTACAACAAAATGGAGGGCACGAAAAAGATTGTGACAGAGACAGGCGCGGGCCAGTGGGGATCGGCGTTGTCGTTTGCGTGCGCGCAGTTTGGGCTGGAATGCGAGGTCTTCATGGTCAAGCTTTCCTACAACCAAAAGCCCTACCGGAAAACCCTGATGAACACGTACGGCGCCACCGTTCACGCCTCGCCCACGCGGCTCACTCAGGCAGGACAGGGCATTCTGGCCGCCGACCCCAACTCCCCTGGAAGCTTGGGCATTGCCATCAGTGAGGCCGTGGAAGTGGCCGCCCAAGATCCGGACGCGAAGTACGCGCTCGGCTCGGTGCTAAACCACGTGCTGCTTCATCAAACCGTGGTCGGCCAAGAGGCCATGAAGCAGATGGAAAAGGCCGGGGAAATGCCGGACGTGGTCATTGCGCCATTTGGCGGCGGCTCCAACTTCGCCGGATTGTCGTTCCCCTTCCTCGGCAAGAACTTGATGGAAGGTTTGAGCATTCGCTGCATCGCCAGCGAGCCGACCTCCTGCCCCAAACTGACACGTGGCCAATTCCGCTACGACTTTGGGGACACGGTCGGCATGACCCCACTCCTGCCGATGTACACGCTCGGACACAACTTCGTTCCGGCCCCCATTCACGCGGGCGGATTGCGCTACCACGGCGCAGGCGTGGTGGTGAGTCAATTGCTCAAGGACGACTTGATTGAAGCCCGGGCGCACAGCCAGACCGAATGCTTTGAGGCCGGCGTCACGTTTGCGAAATGCGAGGGCATTTTGCCTGCGCCGGAAACGTGCCATGCCTTGGCGACGGCCTTTGCCGAGGCAGAGCGATGCAAAAAGGAAGGCAAGGACGACGTGATCCTGATCCACTTGTGCGGCCACGGCCACTTCGACTTGGGCGCCTACGAAACCTACTTGCGCGGGGAGCTGCAGCACCACGAGCTCAGCGACGCGGAGATCGCGGCTTCGCTGGCGCAACTCGACACGCCCGTGCCGGCCTGATCCGGAACGCCTGAACGGGTTAGCGCGTGGCGCGTTTGGGTGAGGGAGGCATGTCGGGGAAACGGCCCCGGCATGCTTCCTCTCCCTGCGCGTCAACGGTGTACGAAATGGTGGCCACGCGCCACGTGCCGTCCGCATCGCGAACAAGGGCCAGGACGTCCACCCCGCAGTGCGAACACGCCCCGTCCACCCAAAAATCGTACGGCGCCGTCACCGACGCCACGTCGCCGTTCACCCAGGCCGTCTCGCGCCAGGTTCGCTCGAGAAAGGCCGGCCCGGGCTGTCCAAGCCGCGAAGCAAATTCTGCCCCAGTCAACGTCACGGTCTTCCACACGCCCGCCGAGTCCGTCTGCCACCGCTGGATCACCGCATCCGGAAGAACCCGCTCAGACAACGCGACCGAATCGTGGGCCGCCAGCCCGTCCATGGTGGCCTTCACGGCCTTCAGCACCTCCGCCTCAACCGGCGAAAGGCCGTTCGTGTCAGGAACCTGCGGTGCAACACACGCCACGCAAAACGCTACGCAAAAGCCGCTCAGGACGCTGATGACCCTCATGGGTCGAGGCGGCTGAAGAGTTCGCCGACCACTTCGTCAAGCGGTTGGTCTTTGGCGAGAACAGCCCAGTGGAGCGCCCCGCTTTCGCAATCCACAAATCGCATGGACGTCAACGTCGACCGCTGGTCGCAGGACCGGCTCACAAGCACCACACCTCGTGCCCCTGAAAGCTTGCCCGCCTCCACGACGCTCGATTCGTCGTGAAGCCCCGTCATGTTCCGACGCTGCTCCAGGCTGACCACGTCAAGTGCGCGCCGCTCGAGGACCCTGAATTCCTTCATGAGACGAATGCCGATCGACGCCTCCAACACGGAGTTGTCGGAAGGACCTTGGCACGGGGTGTTTTCCAGCGCCACGACAAAAATGTCGGATCCGAGCGCGTCGTTCGTTTGGACTTCCACGAGGACGTCGTCGCCACGGAGCTGAAGCGGAGCGGGCTCGCCCAAGGGCTTCATCACAAAGTTCCGACTCCGAGGGTACGCCAAAATCCACGCCAGCGGGATGACGAACAGGCTTCCCAACAACGCTTTCACATTCAAGCGCGCATCCTTGGAGATCTCCGTTTCCAAAACCTCGTACCCCTCCTTCTCAAGCCGCACGTCCAACGTGCTGCCACTGACTTTGGCGTCACGGTGACGCACGGGGGTTTGGCCGATGTACAGGCCGTCCGCGTACACGTCGGCTTGGCTTGGCGAGGATGAAATGCGAACGCTGCTCGCGCAAGAAGGCAGGAGCACGAGAGCCATGAAGACCCATGCGATCACACGCTTGGAGGAATAGAAATTGTTCATGTCAATGGAAGGGTTCAAAATTAATGCCACATCCATGGGATTGGGAACCAAGCGATGAACGACCTTTGCGCCCGCAAAACCACCCCTCATGAGCGGAATCCGCAACGTGGCGATCATCGCCCACGTCGACCACGGGAAAACCACCCTTGTCGACAAGATCATTCACCAGTGCAACGTCGTTGACGACCGCAAAGACACCGGGGAACTCATCCTAGACAACAACGACCTCGAACGTGAGCGCGGCATCACCATCCTCGCCAAGAACGTCAGCGCCACGTGGAAAGGCGTCAAGATCAACTTGATTGACACCCCAGGCCACGCCGATTTTGGCGGCGAAGTCGAGCGGGTTCTCAAGATGGCCGACGCAGTCTTGTTGCTGGTGGATGCCTTCGAAGGACCTATGCCCCAGACGCGTTTTGTCTTGAGCAAAGCGATCGAACTTGGGCTGAAGCCCATCGTGGTGGTCAACAAAGTCGACAAGGAAAACTGCACTCCAGACTTGGTTCAGGAGCAAGTATTCGACTTGATGTTCAACCTCGACGCCACGGAAGAGCAGCTCGATTTCCCCACGGTCTACGGCTCCGCCAAGAACGGCTGGATGGCCGAGGATTGGAAGCAGCCCGCGAGCGACGTCACGTACTTGCTGGACGTCATTTTGGATCAGGTCCCCGAAGCCCCGTACGTGGAGGGCACCCCGCAACTCCAAATCACCTCCCTCGACTACAGCAAGTACACGGGCCGAATTGCCATTGGCCGGCTGTACCGCGGTGATCTTCGGGCCAACCAGGACTACATGCTGTGCACGGCGGAAGGCAACAAAAAAGTCCGCGCGAAAGAACTGTATGTGTTTTCCGGACTTGGCAAGGAAAAGGTGGATCATGTCCGCAGCGGCGACTTGTGCGCCATCACGGGCATGGACGGGTTTGAGATTGGCGACACGGTGGCCGACTTGGAAACCCCTGAAGCCATGGAGCGCATTGCCGTGGACGAGCCTACCATGAGCCTGTTGTTCACGATCAACACCTCCCCGTTCCTTGGCAAGGATGGCGATTTCCTGACGAGCCGACACATCCGCGAGCGTCTAGACGCTGAGCTCCAAAAGAACCTCGCGTTGCGCGTCGAGGCCACAGACAGTGAGGACAAGTGGAACGTTTTTGGACGAGGCATCCTTCATTTGAGCGTCTTGATTGAAACCATGCGTCGCGAAGGCTACGAGCTTCAGATCGGCAAGCCCCAAGTGCTCTTCAAAGAAGTGGACGGTGCAACGCACGAGCCTTTTGAGCATCTGGTCATCGACGTGCCTGAAAGCACGGCCGGCAAAGCAACCGAACTCGTCATGATGCGCAAAGGAATGTTGCAAGTGATGGAGGCGAAAGGCGACCTGCAGCACCTCGAATTCCGCATCCCCTCTCGCGGCCTCATTGGTTTGCGAAACCAAGTCCTCACCGCAACTGCTGGTGAAGCCGTGATGACACACCGATTCGATGCATACGAACCGTTTGCAGGCGACCTCGCCACGCGCAGCACAGGCTCGCTTGTCAGCCAAGAAACAGGCCAGGCTCGCGCCTACGAAATTGACCGACTGCAGGATCGCGGCACGTTTTTCATCGACCCAGGAGAAGACATTTACACAGGTCAAGTTGTCGGCGAATCCGCCCGAGACACCGACATGGAGCTCAACCTCATCAAGGGAAAGAAACTCACGAACATGCGCGCGTCAGGGTCAGACAAGGGACTGAGAATCGCTCCTGCAAAAAAGATGTCGCTCGAGGAATTCATGGAGTTCATCAACGACGACGAGTATCTGGAGGTGACGCCGAAAAACTTGCGAATTCGCAAAATCCCCAAGCCCAAGTCGCCGTTTGGGTAATGTGAAGAACTCTGTGGGCATCCTGTGACTTTGGCGCACCTTGCCCCCTGCCTTTGCCCGTAATTTTCGAGAATGCAAATACCTGCAATTCGCTACAGCCGGGACACCACCGACTTCACCAAAACCCTCCGCGCTCGCGTGGATGCGTACTTCAAGGAAAAAAACCTCAGCCGCAAAGGCGACTGGAGGCTTCACTTGAAAACCAGCCTCATGTTGGCGTTGTACTTTGTTCCTTGGGCTCTGGTGACCTGGGGGGTGACCGGCAGTGGATGGGAGTTCTGGGTGGCGGAATTTGCCATGGG
>JAQCBJ010000023.1 GCA_027621555.1 Bacteroidota bacterium
CACACGCCGCACTCGTCAAGAACGTTGCCGTCGCAGTCGCAAGCGCCGTCGGCGATGCCTTCGCCGCCGCACACGCCGCATTCATCCAACACGTTGCCGTCACAGTCGCAAGCACCTTCAGCGATGCCAGCTCCGCCGCACACGCCGCACTCGTCGAGAACGTTGCCAGCGCAATCACATTCGCCTTCAGCGATGTAATCGCATGAGCCGTCATCGTCGGTGGCTTCCTCGTCATAGTTGCACGCCGTAGCGTCGGTGCAACCAGGAGTTCCGCAAACACCGAACTCGAGAACGTCACGCCATTCGTTCGCTTGGTCGCCTTCCATGAAGACTTGAAGCTGCACCTGGCCAGAGAACGTTCCCTCGGTGGTGATCTGCATGATCAAAATCTTCAGGTCGTCGCCAGCGAAGGCCACGTGACCCGCGTCGTAAGCCGCGATTCCTGGGAACGGCGTGTACCACGCACCCCCTGTTGGGTCGTTGACCGTGATGTTGGTGCCAGCAAGCGGGCCCGTGAACTGAGCCGAGGCATCAATGTCCCCCCAAATCGTGGAAGGTTGTTGCGCCGCTGGGGTTAAGCCATCCTCTCCACCGAGTGTCAAGTAGCTGTCAAACGCCATGTCCGGGAAGAACGACAGGAAGAAGGGCGTGATGCCACTTGCGTTCCACGAAGTGTTTCCTGGGGAATTGTACCAAGATCCAGAAGAAGCATTCAAGATCATGACGTTGTCCGCGTCGCCGGAACATGAGGACAAATAATCCGTTTCGTTCAGGCAGTTGAGGTACAACCTGTACGTGGTCTGGCCTGGAATCAGGCCTCCGTTGTCGATCTCCTCGATGGAGATGCAGTAGCCTTCAGGTGCTGGGGCGAAGACGCCGGGCGACAGGAACTGGGCCTGTAGCCCCGTCATACACAGCACCGCAAGAGCAGTGAAAAATGTACGCATAGCGATAACAGTTTGGGTTAAAAAAGAATTCAATTCAACGTTTGGCTTTGCACCGAAGCACAAAAAACCAGGTCAAAAAAGCAACGAAAAGGCGTGTAAGTCCAAATCATTATATGTGCTTTTCGCGGGCAACATGTATGGCACATCCAAGCGATTTACATAAGCAATGTCAACCTCCCCGAAAACACTGCGCTTTTGGTGTATAAACCGTCAAATACGGGCTGTGTTATTTTTTTTTCTTGTGTCGAATTTTTTTCGCCCGAATGCAGATATAAATCGACCAAACAACCAAAACACTCGCCTGCCTACCCTCCTGACGTGACTTCAACGCGGACGCCCATGGATTCAAAATTCTCCTTGCGAGTATGACGAGGCTGAATAAAAACTTCCGTATGTTTGCGCACCCCAAACGGTACCATAGCTCAGTTGGTAGAGCAACGGATTGAAAATCCGTGTGTCCCAGGTTCGAATCCCGGTGGTACCACAAGAAAGGCCAAGCACCACGCTCGGCCTTTTTTTGTGAACCTTTGCCACGATGCTAAGACAACACGCGAGCGATCAAGGGGCATGGCAAAATGCCCTCCAACAAATCCAACCGGACGGAATTGCGTGGATTCGCGAAGAGGCCCTCGATCCGTTGCTCGTGTCGGAGTATCGCGATGCCCTTCACGCTCTAGGCATGCCTGTAAGGTTGGAATCCCAACTCATCGGTGGAGAAGGCTTGAAAGCCTGGGATGTCCTTCCTACCCTGCTCGACATGTTTGAATCCTCAGGATTGTCGAGGCGGTCCCTTGTGATCACTACGGGCGGCGGGGCATTGAGCGACGCAGTAGGGTTTGCTGCCTCCGTATGGAAGCGCGGCATGCCGGTAGCGCACATTCCAACGACAACCTTGGCCGCGGTGGACGCCGCTTGGGGCGGGAAAACAGGGATGAATTGGGGCGAGGTCAAGAACCAAGTCGGGACCTTCCACCCTCCAACCTTTGTGCACGTGGATTCTCGTTGGATGAGGACGTTGTCCCCACGGGAATTTCAAGCGGGGTTGGCGGAGGCCGCAAAGCACGCTATGATTGACGCGCACGTCAATCTGTCCCCCACCCCGTCCTACGCCGACCTGGTTCAAGGGGCAGGTTCAAGTGTCGACGCTTGGAACACTTGGCTTGAGCAGTCGGCAGCGGTCAAAATGCGCGTGGTGGCACAAGATCCCCAGGAACAAGGGCTGCGAAGCGTGTTGAATTTGGGGCACACTTTAGGACACGCCTTGGAATCTGCGTGTTTGTCGACGTCCACGCCTCTTCTACACGGGGAGGCTGTTGCCATGGGCTTGGCCTTTGCGCTTTGGGAGGCTGAACATCCCGCGCTTTGCGAGGAGCAGCTTACGCCGGATGCCGCACAAGAAGCAGCGACGTTCCGAGCTTGGCTCAATCACCAAATCCCGGTTTCCAGGACGGATTGGCCGGCAGCTGGCGTGCTTTGGGCCTTCATGATGCAAGACAAAAAGAACGTGGGCAACGAAGTGCGCGATGTGGCGTGGCGAGGAACAGGCAGGTTGGTTTGGCCTGCATCCTGGAAAAAAGCCGCCTTTGAGGCAACTTGGCACGACTTTCTGCGTTGTTGGAATGAACCTTCTCCCCCTTCTGATCCATGAGTGCATTGGAACAAACTGCAGCTGAACTGGCCGTGTTGTTGGACGGGCAAGTTGTGGGCCATGCGGACGTTCGCGTTCGACGGTTGGCCAAAATTGAATCCGCCGGACCCGGCGCGGTTTCCTTCTTGTCCAATCCGGAGTACGAACGTTTCATCTACAGCACCGACGCCAGCGTGGTCATTGTGTCCACGGAATTCCAGCCCTCGCAGGCGCTTCCGAAAGATTTGACCTTGCTGAAAGTGGAAGACCCTTACCGCGCGTTTGCTCGGCTTCTCGAAGCCTACGACGCCGTGCTCAAGCGCCAAGAAGGAGTGCACCCCACGGCGGTGGTGGACCCTGAAGCTACTCTCGGCGAGGGATGCTTTGTCGGACCAGGAGTCGTGGTCGAGCGCGGAGCCGTGATTGGCGACCGCGTGGAGTTGCACGCTCACGTGCACGTCGGACGTGACGTCCGCATCGGGCACGACTCGGTACTCAGCAGCGGAGTTCGCGTCTTGGATCGCTGCGTCATCGGCCAACGATGCACGTTGCAATCGGGAGCCATCGTGGGGTCGGACGGGTTTGGGTTTGCGCCCAAGGAAGACGGCACTTACGCGAAGGTTCCCCAAACAGGAAACGTCGTCATCGAGGACAACTGCGACATTGGCGCCTTGACCACCATCGATCGGGCCACGCTGGGCAGCACCATCCTGAGGCAAGGCTGCAAGTTGGACAACCTCATTCAAGTGGCTCACAACGTGGTCATCGGGGAGGCTACTGTGATCGCGGCCCAAACGGGAATCGCAGGATCCACCAACATCGGCGCACGTTGCATGATTGGGGGGCAGGTTGGGATTGGCGGTCACCTCACCGTGGCGGCAGGAAGCAAGATTGCGGCCAAGTCAGGTGTTTCCGCAAGCCTGATTCAAGAAGGCATGACCTACCAAGGCAACCCGGCCGTCCCTGTCAAGCAATTCCAAAAATTCCAGATCGCCCTGAGGCGTCTGGCACGCATCCCGCTCACAGAACGTTTGGAAGCCATCGAGCAGGCCCTTGAAGCGCGCGAGAGCAACTTGCAAAAGCGCGTGGACCATTCCGAGGGGTGACGTAGGTTTGCACCCATGATTTCGTCAGATCGACAACACACACTGGCGGGCGAGGCCACCTTGGAAGGCATCGGACTGCACACAGGCATACATGCTCAGCTCCGCATTTTAGCCGGAGAGCCCAACACGGGGTACGTCTTTGTCCGAACCGACCTCGCAGAGGCTCCTGAAATTCAAGCCCATGTCTCCAACGTGGGCGAAACACGGCGCGGCACTACCCTGCAATCCGGTGAAGCCACGGTTCACACCACCGAGCACGTCCTCGCCGCCTTGTATGCCTCAGGCATCGACAACGCGCGCTTGGAGCTCAACGGGCCTGAGGTGCCGATCCTCGACGGTTCCGCACTGCCCTTCATGGAAGCCATCGAAGCGGCGGGAGAAATCGAACAAGACGCCCCACGGCGCTTCTTCAAGGTGCGCAGAAACATCAGCTTCCGAGGCGAAGGCGGGGTGGAAATGCTCATTGTGCCGTTGGAAGGCGAAGAGTTAAAGGTCACCGTGATGGTGGACTACAACAGCCCTGTGCTCGGCACGCAGCATGCGCGGATGGAGGATTTGGGGGCCTTCAAGAATGAATTTGCGTGCTGCAGGACGTTCGTGTTTCTCAAAGAAGTGGCAAGCTTGGCGGAGCAGGGTCTTATCAAAGGAGGGGACATCGACAACGCCGTCGTGCTTGCAGAGCGCGCGTACAGCCAAGACGAACTGAACGACATCGCCAAAACGTTGGGACGTTCTGAATTGAACGGTTCTGCCGAACACCCCGGTGTGTTGAACCCTGCTGAACTTCGGTTCAGCAACGAACCGGCTCGCCACAAACTCCTCGACATCGTGGGCGACCTCGCCTTGACGGGGCGTTTCATTCAAGGTCACGTCTTGGCTGCGCGACCCGGGCATGCGGCCAACGTGGCCTTTGGACGCGAACTGGCCAAAGCCATCCAGAACCAGGAGGAACTGCCAGATTTCCGGATTGACCGCCCCTCCCTGATGGACATCAACGACATCTCCGCGATGTTGCCCCACCGCTACCCGTTCTTGTTGGTGGACCGCATCATGGACATGGACAAACGGAGCATCACAGGTGTCAAAAACGTCACGATGAATGAACCGTTTTTCCAAGGTCACTTCCCCAACAACCCCGTGATGCCCGGCGTGCTTCAAGTGGAAGCCATGGCACAGGTGGGTGGCATTTTTGCCCTTTCCACGGTGGATGACCCTGAGAACTATTCGACCTACTTCATGAAGATCGACGGGGTCAAATTCAAGCAGAAGGTGTTGCCCGGAGACACCGTGGTGTTTCACTTGACGCTCATCTCGCCCATCCGCCGCGGGCTGGTCAACATGAAAGGCCGCGCTTTTGTGCGTGGCGAGTTGGTCTCTGAGGCTGAAATGTTGGCCCAAATCGTGCGCGACCGCGCCCCACAAGACGGCGAATGATCCACGAAACTGCACAAGTCTCGCCGCTCGCTCACGTCGATGGTTCGGCGACTCTCGGCGCCAACGTCGTGGTCGAACCATTTGCTTTCGTGGGTCCTGATGTGCACGTGGGGGAAGGAAGTTGGGTTGGTCCCCACGCAACGCTGTTGGGGAACACCAAGGTTGGACGCGAATGCAAACTCTTCCCGGGGTGCGTTGTGGGTGCCGACTCACAGGACTTGAAATACAAGGGGGAACCCACCAGTGTGGAAATCGGGGACCGAACGAGCATCCGGGAATGCGTCACAGTGCACCGCGCCACGACCGACAAAATGGTCACGCGTGTCGGCAGCGACTGCCTCATCATGGCGTATGTCCACATTGCCCACGACGTGCAAGTGGGCGATCACGTGATTTTGGCCAACTCATGCAACGTCGCCGGACACGTCGTCATTGAAGACCACGTCATCATTGAGGGCATGGTGGGCATTCAGCAGTTTGTGCGCGTCGGAAAGCACGCCTTCATTGCAGGGGGATCGCTTGTTCGCAAAAACGTACCTCCCTTCATCAAGGCCGCACGAGAGCCACTCAGCTACATTGGCATCAACGGGATTGGTTTGCGTCGACGCGGGTTTGACATTGACCGCATCCAAGGCATTGAGGACATCTACCGCACGCTCTACGTGCTGAACAACAACATGTCTCAGGCCGTCAAGGCCGCAGAATTGGAATTGCCCACCTCGGACGACAAAGACACGGTCTTGTCGTTCATTCGTCAATCGGACAAAGGCATCATCCGCGGGCCGTTCTAAGCCATGAAGGACTCGGGCACCTTGGCATCCTTTAAGGCGGAACAACTGTCCTTGAAACGAGGCGCCAGGGTGATTTGGGACAACGCGAATTGGGAAATCACAGGGCCTACGGCCATTCTTGGCTCAAACGGCATGGGCAAAAGCTCCACCTTGGCAATGCTTGCCGGCCAGCTTTCACCGGATGCAGGTGACTTGGTCTTCCGCGCGAACGGTGAACCCATCGAAGCGGAATCGTGGATGACTCGAATTAGCCTGGCTTCGCCTTGGCTTGATCTCCCCTCCCACCTGACACTTGAGGAGACCTTGCGCTTTCACGGAACATTTCGGCGAGAAAGGGAAGGTGGCTTGGGTTGGGGGACACTCATTCAGTCTTCTGGATTGAGCGTCGGCAACGAGGTGCCTCTCCGATTGTGGAGCTCCGGACAACGGCAACGTCTGGCCTTGGCGCTGGCCTTGGGAACGGAGTCTTCAGCTGTGTTGCTCGATGAACCCGCGAGCAATTTGGACGCCGAAGGGACGGCGTGGTTTCAGCGTGTTTTGGCCGAGGTATGTCCGCTTTGCACCGTCGTGGTTGCCACCAACGACGAAAAAAAAGAAGCCCCCAAAGACGCGTCGTTGCTGAGAATCTGAAAAAAATTCACGCTGGAGTGTAACCGGCAAGGGTCGAGAGGCGTAACAGGACCAAAATCTTCAACCCTCTCATCTCTCAAGCGATGAACAAGTTTATTTTCCCCCTCGCTGCTGCTGCAGCCCTCTTTACTGGCAACCTCTTCGCACAGGAAGCCGCATTTTCTAACTCTCAAAGCGACGCTGCTGCCCCTGCGTACGATTGCGTCAAATCCGTTTCAGGCGACAACAAGACCTTGGGTTTCCAGGGCGGTGTGGTCACTCAGGACTTCACGGCATGCACCACTGGCGCATTGAAAGAAATGGTCCTCACGGTGAAAAACGCCACGGAAGGCGCGGTTTACCTCGCTGAATTGGTCAATGGCCGCGGAGACGTGATCGACATGACGCGTTTTAGCAAGTCAGACTTCATCGAGGAAACGCTCACGTTGAACTTGAACGCCCCTGTGAAGGAAGGCAAGAGGTACACGCTTCAGATTACGGCGCCCGAAGGCCAGCCTCTCGCGTTGCGCTACTTGCAAGGCCCCATGGGCACACTGTGGAAGAATGGCGATCCAGTTCGCGGTCAATTGACAGCCACGATTGGTTTCAAATCTCACGATTTGGCTGACGTGAACGCCCTGGACAAAGGTCGTGGTGAAACGGGTCCTCAAAACCGCGCCATGGAAGGCCAGTGCCGTGTGGCTGTGAACGGACACGACGGACGTTTGCCCCTCAGCGCCATGAGCCACCGCATCATGCAAAACTTCACGGCTTGCTCGAAGGGTGTGCTCGAGCACATCAACGTAAAAGTGCTCACTTCTTACCCCGACTTCATGGGGCGCTTCACGATCCGCACGGCAGAAGGCGAAGAGCTCTACACCCAAAACATCTCCGCTCGCAACATCGAAAACGGCACGCTCAGCTTGCCCTTGAACATCCGCGTCGAGCAAGGTGAGCAGCTGGTGATCGGCATCAAGAACGACTACGACACCCGCATCGCGTTCCACGCCAACAGCGAAGGCAACGTCGGAACGTGCAAGCTGAATGGCTCACCCAAGAACACGAACCTCGAGTTCACGGCGTACATCGCTGAAGTAGACGATGCGCCTGCCCGCGCTGAGTTGGTCGAAACGAAAGTGACGACGTACCCCAACCCCTTCGCCGATCGCATCTCCGTGCGCTTGGAAAACGCGAAGGACGGCAAGGCCATCGTTCAACTCCTCGACTTCTCTGGCAACGTGTTGCGCTCTGACTTGATCTTTGTCAAGAACGCTGAAGGCGACATCACCTTCGAAACGCGTGACATCGAGCGCCCAGGCTACTACGCCTTGCGAGTGATCCAAGGCGACGACGTGAAGAACATCACGATCATGAAGCGCTAAGCACTCGCCCCAACAGACATTGAACCTCCATGAAGAACGGCTCGGACATTCAGTCCGGGCCGTTTTTGTCATTGGCGACCAATCAAATCCAAGGCCGACTTGACCGGCTGGAAACAGGACGCAGGCATCTCCACGAAACGCGTCAACCACCCCGACATCCCTCCGTTCCACAATCCGGGATGCTCCAACACCCGAACGTCTCGGCCAAACACCGTCTTCTTTGCCCGAAGGTGACGCGACGCGTCCACATAGGGAGACAAGGCCTGACCCGGGTTCAACACGCACACCATGTCGACCGGATTAAAATGGGAAGCCGAACTCAGCACCTCTTGGGTTTCGCCGGTGAATTCCACGGCTTCAACGATTTGGGGCCTCACGAGGCCAGCGTCAGACCCTTCAGAGACGCGCACCCAAAAAGGTCCCCCACCGGGTTGGCCTTCGTTCCGCACCACGCCAACAACCCGCATGGGACGGGCCAACCAATCTGCACACTCCTCCGAGGTCGGCTTGCTGGTGAGACCTGCTCCAGCGCGGTTGAGCCATGCTGCCAATTCGGAAGAGACGTCGCCCGTCGCGGCCACATGTGCCCGCCAACCGTCGCGCTCCTTGGCCCAAGACTGACCTTCTTCAAGCATGGCTTGAGTCCACAGAAGTCGCTCTTCCGTGCATGCGGGAGAAGGGGCGTTGTCGATGTTGCGAATGACCACAAAAGATGCCGTGACTTGCTCGAGCAAAGGCAGCAAGGCACCGTGACCGCCCGGCCTACGCAGCACTTCACCTTGCTCGTCGGTGATCCACGCGCCAACGTCGTCGAGCATTGGCGTGTCGGTGGCCGGGTCTTGGTGGGGCAAGTGAAGGTAGAAACCTTGGGCTTGGGCGGATTGCGTCAAATGCTCCTGAACCTGTGCACGCCGATCTTCCTGAACCGTGAACCACACATGACCTCCGTTCGGCATCACCTCGCTCCACAACCTGAGGTGGGCCTCAAACGCCGTTTCTGAGGTGCCGTCGTCCTGCGTGACATGAAAGGGGATCAAGCCCTTGGGAAGCTTCCCCAAGTCGAACATGTCCCACAGAACCTGGGCGGCCTGTTCGGCCGTTGCCTCGCCGACCGTCACACGGGCGACCTCCTGTTTCCACGCCTCGCCAAAGGCCAACCGGTCCGCTTCACGCCACAGTCGAGCCTGCGCCTTCGAATCGGACTGAAGGAAGGAAAACATGCGCGTCGCCGCTCCTGAGGCAGGCACCCAAAGGGCGCAATCCTGGCCCGATGTTGCGCCGTTTCTCCACGAGTCCGCGAGGGTTTGAACGCGCTCCAAGCTCCAACGCTCCACACCATCCCCCACGGTGCATGGCCGCACCACATCCAAAGGAGAAGCGGCTTGCGTCAATCGACGCTTGCATTCGTCAAGGGTGAGTTGAAACAGCGAAACCTCCGGTGCATTCATGCTCCGAAGGTACGTTCAAGTGGAGGGAGAAATCAGGCCCGGCGCAAGCCCTGGTTGCCTCGCTGCACGGATCGATTGACCTCGGCCAAATCGTGGGACAGCGTCAGCAGCACGAGCTCAAGCTGAATGTTCAATTCCGACACCAGCGCAGGAAGCGTGGACGGATCGTGGCTGAACTTGCTCGTGCGCTCAATCTCAAGCACGATGGGCGCCAGCCCCGTCATGCCAAGCATGTGGACACTCGACTTGAGTTTGTGCGCGATGGGGTGCAAATCCTTCCACATTCCTTCGCGGACGCACTGCGTCATCGATTGCCCAAACGCAGGCGCCTGCTCCAAAAAGAGCTCGACAATCTGCTGGACCATGGCTTCGTTGCCATGAAACACGTCGTGGAGGTATGTCAAATCGTAATGACGGCCCATGGGCAGGCATACGGCATCTCGGGACAAAATGTTACACGCCCTTTCATCCAAGCGTAAATTCGCGGCATGAGTACGTCGTCACGTCCCCACGTTTTGGTCACCGGTGGAGCTGGATACATCGGCAGCCACAGCGCCGTGGCGTTGCACGAAGCGGGCTTCACGCCTGTGTTGATGGACAACCTCCACAACTCCGACCTGCAAGCGGTGAATGGTGTTCGCGAATTGTGCGGCGAACCTGTCCCCTTTCACCAGCTTGACGTCCGAGACGGCGAGGGCCTCACTGCACTGTTCACTTCGTTGGAAGAGGCAGGGACCCCGCTTCAGGGCATTCTGCACTTCGCGGCCCACAAGGCCGTGGGAGAAAGCGTCGCCCATCCCGCGATGTATGCCTCCAACAACGTGGGCGGCCTCGGGACCTTGCTCGAAGTCGCCGACGCACACAACATCCGCAACCTGGTGTTTTCGTCAAGCTGCACGGTGTACGGGGAGCCCGAGAACGTTCCTGTGGACGAGTCGGCGCCGTTTCAGCCCGCCGAGTCGCCTTACGGATGGACCAAACAAGCCTCCGAGCGAGTGCTGACGGACCACGCGGCCACGCACCCGGAACACCGTGTCGCGCTTCTTCGCTATTTCAACCCCATCGGCGCCCATCCCTCCGCCTCCATTGGCGAGTTGCCGTTGGGCGTGCCGAACAACCTCGTTCCGTTCTTGACCCAAGCCGTGGCGGGAATTCGAGGGGCGCTGACTGTCTTCGGCGACGACTACCCCACCGCGGATGGCACGTGCATCCGGGACTACCTGCATGTCATGGACCTGGCGGAAGCGCACGTCGCTGCGCTGAAGTGGTGCCTCGCGCAAAAGTCTCGCGAGGCGGTGGTCCGCCCCTTCAACCTCGGAACCGGTTCCGGAGCATCCGTGCTGGAAGTCATCCGGGCCTTTGAGCGGGCGACCGGCGAACGGGTTCCTTATGCGATGGGCGATCGACGGGCAGGCGACGTGGTCGCCATTTGGGCCAATCCGTCGCGGGCGAAGGAAGAATTGGGATGGGAGACGAAGCGCAGCCTCGAAACCGCCTTGGCAGATGCGTGGCGGTGGCAGCAAGCGCTTAAAACAGCGTGATCCACACAGAAGCCAAACCGAGCACGAAGCCCGCGTAGACTTCACCCGCGGTGTGGGCACCCAGGTGCAGGCGGCTCCACCCCACAAGGCCAGCGCTCAGAAGCAAGGCTGAGAGCCATCTCATGTCCCAGAACTGGTCGGTCAAGGCCACATGCAAGTAGACGGCGAGAATGCCGCCTTGGGCGAGCATGTGCATGCTGATTTTGGCCTTCCACGTGACCACCCACGCACTCCCAATGGCCACCACCAGCGCGAGCAACACGTTGCGGTAGAACAACGGGACTTCCACTGCCATGCTGTTCACCACCAAGGCATACGCCATCAGGTAGTAGGCCAAAACCAAAAGGAACGGGAGTGGACGTTCGCCACGTGAGCGAATGTCCCAATCGGAAATCACCCCACGGCGCTTCAGGATCCACAGCGAAAGGGCCGGGGCGAGGGTGTTGATGGTCAACAGCACAAACAAATAGGCGAAGAGTCCGAGCCGATGCGCCAAGTAACCGTCCACGGCGAGCAGCAGGGTCAACGTCAAGAGGGGCATGCACAGCGGGTGGAGAAGTGCGCTGATTGCTTTGGCCAGGGCGGTCATCACAGCTCTTTGCGCAATCGAGCTACGGGGATGCCGAGCTGCTCGCGGTATTTGGCCACCGTGCGGCGCGCAATGTTGTAGCCCTTCGCGTTGAGAAGCACCCCGAGTTTTTCGTCCGACAGCGGCTTGCGCTTGTCCTCGTCCGCGATGGCGTCTTGAAGGATTTTCTTCACTTCACGCGAACTCACCTCCTCCCCGCTGTCCGTGGAAATGCCTTCCGAAAAGAAGGATTTCAACGAAAGCGTGCCGTAAGGGGTTTGGGCGTACTTGCTGTTGGCCACGCGCGACACCGTACTGATGTCCATTCCGATTCGGTCCGCGATGTCCTTGAGAATCATAGGTTTCAAGTCCACCTCGTCTCCACTTAAGAAATAAGCGCGCTGGTGTTCCACAATGGCCTGCATGGTCTTGGTGAGCGTCTGCTGCCGCTGGGCGATGGCGTCCACGAACCACTTGGCTGCATCCACCTTTTGCTTGACGAACGTGAGCGCCTCTCGGGTGGCTTTGTCCTGTTTCCCTCCTTGCGCGTAGGTGTCCATCATCTCCCTGTACGTCCGGCTCACACGGAGTTCCGGTGCATTCCTGCCGTTGAGTTGCAACACGACGTCCTCGCCATCGACCGACAAGAGAAAGTCAGGGATGACGTGGTGGACGATGCGCGACGATTCGCTGCCGGAGTTGCCGGGCTTGGGGTTCAGGCTTGTCAGTTCCTCCAGCGCCTCGCGCAGAGCGTCTTCCGTGATGTCCAGAACGGCCTGGAGTTTGTCATAGTGCTTCTTGATGAACGAGTCGTAGTGCTCCTCCAACAGCGTAGCAGCGAGCGCCAGAGCTTGCTGTCGAGGATCGTCAAACGTCTTGTCAGCCTGCTTGCGCTCGACTTGAAGCTTCAAGCATTCTTGCAAGTCGCGCGCCCCAACTCCGGCGGGATCCAGGCTTTGGACCACCACGAGTGCCTCGTCAAGCGCTTCCCTGGGCACGTCAATGCCTTGGGTGAACGCGAGGTCGTTGACGATGCTGTCCAAATCGCGACGCAGGTACCCGTCGTCGTCCAAATGCCCAATGAGGTGCTCGGCCAAGGCCCGCGATTCGAGTGTCGTGTTCAACAGCCCGAGCTGATCGACAAGCAACTCTCGAAACGTCGCCCCGCTCCCGAGGGGAATGTCGCGGTCTTCGACATCGGCCCCATGGTTTCGAACGCTCAATTGGTAGTCCGGCGTCTCGTCGTCCAAATACTCGTCGAAATCAAAATCCTCCAAGGCCTCGGACGTCTCTTGTTCTTGTCCGTCGAATTCATCCAAAACCTCTTCCTTTTCCGCACCCTCTTCGAGCGCGGGATTGGCCTCCAACTCTTGCTTGATGCGAGCCTCGAGCTCCAGCGTCGGCACCTGCAGCAGCTTCATCAACTGAATCTGCTGGGGCGAGAGCTTTTGGAGGAGCTTTTGTTGGAGGCTCTGCTTGAGCATGCGGGGTTAGAATTCGGCGTTGAGCGGGGTTCTCGGGAAAGGAATGACGTCCCGGATGTTGCTCATGCCGGTGACGTACATCACAAGCCTTTCAAAACCCATGCCAAACCCGCAGTGAGGCGCCGTTCCAAACTTCCGCGTCTCCAAATACCACCACACGTGCTCTTCGGGAATGTTGAAGTCTGCGCACTTTTTCTTCAGCACATCCAACCGCTCCTCGCGCTGGCTTCCGCCAATGATTTCGCCGATGCCAGGCACAAGCACGTCCATGGCCGCCACGGTTTTTCCGTCGTCGTTGGCGCGCATGTAGAACGCCTTGATGCCCGCAGGGTAATCCGTCACAATCACCGGACCGCCCACGTGCTTCTCCACCAACCAGCGCTCGTGTTCGCTTTGCAAGTCAATGCCCCACTCCACAGGGAACTTGAACTTCTTCTTTTTGTAAGGCTTCGAATTGCGAAGCAAGTCGATGGCCTCGCTGTACGTGATGTGGGCGAACGGCGCGTCAACAACCCCCTGCAAACGCTGGCGCAAGGGCTGCTCGTGTCGCTCCGCTTGAGGCAAATTCTTCTCCGCGTCGAGCTCGCGCTTTTCCAAAAAGGCCAAATCCTCTGCGCTGTGCTCCAACGCGTAGGAAAGGACGTACTTCAGGCAGTCTTCGGCCAAGGCCATGTCGTCCTTCAGGTCCGCAAAGGCGATTTCCGGCTCGATCATCCAAAATTCCGCCAAGTGACGTGACGTGTTGCTGTTCTCGGCGCGGAAGGTCGGCCCAAAGGTGTACACCTGACCCAACGCCATGGCGCCGAGTTCCGCCTCCAACTGGCCGCTGACCGTGAGGTTGGACTCCTTTCCAAAGAAATCCTGTTCCACATCCACGGCACCCTGGTCGTTCTTGGGAACGTTGTCAAGGTCGAGCGTGGTCACCCTGAACATCTCCCCTGCCCCTTCCGCATCGCTTCCCGTGATGATGGGCGTGTGAAGTTGGTAAAAGCCCCGCTCATGAAAGAACGAATGCACCGCATATTGCAGCGTGTGACGCACGCGGAACACTGCAGCGAACGTGTTGGTTCGGAAGCGCAAGTGCGCCTTCTCGCGCAAGAATTCCAAACTGTGGCGCTTCATCTGGATGGGGAACTCCTCTGGATCTGCGCTTCCCAGCACCGTCAAGGCCTCCACCTTGAGCTCGGTAGCCTGCCCCCCTCCTTGGCTTTCGATGAGCTCACCTACCGCTTCCACCGCCGCGCCGGTGTGAAGTTGCTTCAGCACCTCTGGCGCCGTGGCGTCCTTGTCGACCACCAACTGCAAATTGTTCAACGTCGATCCGTCATTCAAGGCCAAAAACCGGTCGTTTCGGAACGTGCGAACCCAACCGCAAACGCGCACGGTTTGGCCCACGTGGGTTGTGTTCAACAAGAGAGAGATGCGCGTTCGCGCTTGGGTCTGAGAATCCGTCATGTCGTAGGCTTTTCCCCAGTCTGTGGGGTCCTACCACAAAGTAAAGACAGGGAGACCTGCTTCGCGGCCCACGGCGCCATGAATTTCGAAGTCAGGAATCAGATTCGACCCGGCCGTCACGAAGCCGCACCGTGCGGTGAGCGTACGCCGCGATGTCCTCTTCGTGGGTGACGAGAATGACGGTGTTGCCCGCTTTTTGGATGTCCCCAAACAACTCCATGACCTCTTCCGAGGTCGCCGTGTCGAGGTTGCCCGTTGGCTCGTCCGCCAAAATGATGCTCGGGCGCATCACCAGCGCCCGGCCCACCGCCACGCGTTGGCGCTGCCCGCCGCTTAGTTCGTTGGGGCGGTGGTCCATGCGGTCTCCGAGCCCCACTTGCTGGAGCACCTCGCGGGCGCGCTCTTGGCGCTCGGCCTTGGCAATGCCGGCGTAGACCATCGGCAAGGCGACGTTTTCCAGAGCCGTGTAGCGTGGGAGGAGGTTGAAGGTTTGGAACACAAACCCGATTTCGCGGTTGCGGATGTCGGCGAGCGCGTCGTCCTCCAGCCGACTGACGTCCTGACCGTTCAGGATGTACGACCCCGACGTGGGACTGTCCAGGCACCCCAGCATGTTCATGAGCGTCGACTTGCCGGAGCCCGACGGGCCCATCAGCGCGACGTACTCGTTGGCCTGAATGTCCAAATCCAGCCCATCCAAAGCATGCACAACCTGATCGCCGACGTGGTAGGTCTTCCGCAAGTCGCGCGCTTGAATCAAAGGTTGTCCACCGGCCATGGTGCGAAGTTAGCTTTTCAGGGGTCAAACAACCCTTGGTGGGTTTCGTAAGTTTGATGGGTACAGTACAACAGGAAAAATGAACCAATACCACGCCGTCCTCTCGATTCTAGGACTCTTCGGAATGTTTGCGATGCAAGGGCAAGTTGTCATAGATCAGAACTTCACTCTCGATCAATACGTGAACGAAATCCTGCTTGGTGAAGGGGTCACTGCATCCAACATAAGCCTGATTGGAGACCCGATCCAGTTGGCCAAACTCACGGATCCTTCAGGCAATTTTAGTGTCACCAATGGTCTTGTCCTGAGCTGTGGCGACCCCAATCGTCTCGCCGATTGTCAAGGTGACATGAATCCAACAGGGTTGGGGACAACATTCAATGACCCTGACTTGCTCAATGTTGCCAATTCCGTCCCTCCATTGATTGGGCAAAGCTTCACAGTTTCGGCCGTCAACGACGGTTGTGTTCTGGAATTCGACTTTGAAGCGGGAGGAGATAGCATCTCCTTCAATTACGTTTTCGGGTCTGACGAATACCTGGCTTGGGTGAATTCCTCGTACAACGACATTTTCGCCTTTTTCCTCAGCGGGCCAGGAATCTCAGGTCCCTTCGCTGCACCAGCTGAATTCCCGGATGGTGCCATCAACATTGCCGAAGTTCCAGGCTCTGACCCTGTGCTTCCCATCACCATCAGTTCAGTGAACGATGTAACCAATTCCGAGTATTACATCAACAACCCCAACCCAGGCCCAGACGACATTTGCATCAACGGCTATACCACGACTTTTACAGCTAGCGCAGCTGTGCAATGCGGTGAGACCTACCACATCAAACTTGCCATCGCTGACGGATCGGATGACTTTCTAGAATCAGTCGTGGTTCTCGAAGCAGGTTCGTTCAGTTCCAACGCGGTGAACCTCGAAGCCGACGCCGTGCCTTTCGCGGCCAACGGCCTTCAAAATTTGGTTCCCTACGAGGACGCTTTAGGTCTTCCAGCCGTGTTCAGCTACCCCAACGGTGAGTCCTTCCCTTTTGCTGCGTGGTCCGCGGACAACGAAATGACAATCACTGTCGATGGTCAAGAGTCCGTGATTGATGCCGTCATCATCGAAGGTTGCAACGACGCGCAATTCACCATCATCCGACCCGAGGCTGAGTCCGATTTGTTGGACACGCTGTACCTCGGACTTGAAGGAACCGCCTTCCTTGGACTGGATTACAGCGACACATTCAACCAAGTGGTGATGAACCCAGGCCAAACGGAAAGCGAAATCACCCTTGGGGTTGTGGACGATGGCGCCGATGAAGGCGTGGAGTATGTTCAAATCACATACACCTACATCAACGGATGTGGTGAAGAGATCACCACCACTTCGCGGGTTGTGATTTTGGATCCGTTGCCGGTGGAGGTCACGCCCATGACAGTGCCGTGCCAAGGCCTCGACGGCACGCAAGAGCTCGGGTACGACAACGTCACGGGCTACGGCCCCTTCCGCTACGTTTGGGGAGGCAACGCATGGAACAACGCGTGGGAGGATGCCGCCGACTGGACCACGTCGTTTGACTCGACCTTCTCGGTGTTGAATGCCAATGGGGAATTGGTTCCGGAACTGACGGTGGAACTTCAGGTCATTGACCAATGTAACAAGGTGTTCAACTTCGAACAGCAGGTCCGATTCCCCATCATTTTCGACGACGAAATCTGCCTTGAAGATCGGCAAGACTTTCCCGCTTTGAACGGGGACGTCTACATTGAAGATGTGCGTTACAACGGGGCGTCACTCATCACAGGAAACCCTCTTGGGAACACCCTCCGCGTGGACGCCACGCCCGTGGGCGAACGCTACAAGCTCAACGAACTCATTTCTGGCGCGGAGCCTTGGGAAGGGGTCATCACCCTCGTTGACACGTGTGGTTACGAAACGGAGGCCACCATCAAGGTGCGCGATTGCGTCATCCCCAACGTGTTCACTCCCAACAACGACGCCTCCAACGACAACTTCCGAATTCGCGGCTTGACCGGATTCGGAGGCTCTCAACTGCTGATTTACAACCGCAACGGAACCGTCATTTTCAAGGACGAAACCCTGAACGACACGGAGTTTGAACTCGTCTGGGGCGGACGCTATTCCAACGGCGACTTGGCCCCTGAAGGGACGTACCAGTGGGTGTTGTTGCGGTCCGACGGCTACAAAGAGTCGGGGCCGTTGACGCTTGTGCGCAAGCGCTGATTGTGTGTTCGCTCGTCAGACGAGCGACACACCTGTCATCTCCGCAGGCTGAGGTAGGCCCATCAACGTCAGAACCGTAGGCGCGACGTCGGCGAGAATGCCGTCGCGAACGCTTCCTGACGTCCCGTAAACCCAAATCGGAACAGGGTTCGTGGTGTGCGCCGTGTGAGGCGTTCCGTCGGCGTTCCGAGCCAGGTCGGCGTTGCCGTGGTCGGCGATGACCACAACGGCGTAGCCCTGGGATTTGGCCGTTTCCATGACCTTCTCCAAGCAAGCGTCCGTGGTTTCCACAGCTTTCACCACGGCCTCAAACACCCCCGTGTGCCCCACCATGTCCGGGTTGGCAAAATTCAGACAGAGAAAATCCGGATGCCAGGTCGTCAGCGCCTCGACGGCTTTGTCGGCCAATTCCGGAGCGGACATCTCCGGTTGCAAATCGTAGGTCGCCACCTTGGGACTCGCGGCCATGGCCCGTTGTTCGCCGTCGAACGGCTCCTCTCGGCCACCGCTGAGGAAAAAGGTGACGTGGGGGTACTTCTCCGTTTCCGCCATCCGAAGCTGGGTCTTGCCCTGCGAGCTCACCACTTCGCCAAGCGTGTTCACGAGGTTGGGTTTGTCGTACAAGACGTGCACCCCGCGGAAGCTCTCGTCGTAATTGGTCATGGTGACGTAGTGCAAATCCAGGGGCGACATGCCCGCTTCGGGAAACGCCTCCTGCGTCAATGCTTGCGTGATTTCTCGGCATCGGTCGGTGCGGAAGTTGAAGCACAGGACCACGTCTCCCGGGCGAATCAGGCCGTCGACGCCTTCGATTTGGAAGGGCTCCACAAACTCGTCCGTCACCCCCTTGGCGTAGTGCGCCTCCACGCCCTCCAGGGCAGACGCGTACGTGTCTGAGACGGCCTCCGTAAGGGCGCGGTAGGTTCGGGCCACGCGCTCCCATCGCTTGTCGCGGTCCATGGCGTAGTAGCGGCCGTGGACAGAGGCGATGCGCACATCCGTTCCGCTCAGATGTTCCTCGAGGTCCTTGAGGTAGGTCGTCCCCATTTGAGGGGCGGTGTCGCGTCCGTCCGTGAAGGCGTGAATAACGCAATCCGTCACTTGGGTTTGGGCAACCGCATCCACGAGGGCGTGAAGGTGGCCTTGTTGGCTGTGCACGCCACCCCGTGAGACCAACCCCATCAGGTGCAACCGCTTGCCAGGCTGGGAAGCCTCGCGGAGCGCGTCTCGCAACACCGCTTCCTGGTGGAAGGATCCGTCGGCAACGGCCCGATCGATGCGCAGCAAATCCTGGTACACGACGCGTCCTGCGCCGATGTTCATGTGCCCGACTTCGCTGTTGCCCATTTGGCCTGATGGCAAGCCAACGTGTTCGCCGTCCGTCCTCAGTGTCGCGTGGGGAACCTCCGCGCTCAAGCGGTCCACGTAGGGCGTCTTCGCCACTTCAATCGCGTTGTTGCCGTCGGGATTCCCGAGGCCCCACCCGTCCAAGATGATCAATGCCGTTTTCACGCTGCAAAGGTAGTCGACGACTCAATGTGGCTGCGGCCAAACCAGCCGCACCACAAATCCTGCTGGCCTCAGGGATTTCATTTCGACGCGAGCACCATGAAGATCTGCCGTTTGGGCCACCAAATGCAAGCCAAGTCCCGTGCCTGCACCTTCTTCTTGCAGCCGCACAAACGGCGAAAGGGCCGCTTGCCGATCCTCGAGGGCAATGCCTGCGCCCTGGTCTTCCACCTCCACTCGCGCCTCCTCCGAATCAACGTTCGCGCGTACCGTCACCTCCCCTTCCGAATACTTCAAGGCATTTTCAAGAACGTTGGTCACGGCAAGGGTCCACAGTGCGCGGTCGCCGCGTACTTCGTAGGCATCGCTCAACGGCCCCTCCAAGCGAACGCGACCGTCGGCCACCCCTGCTGTTCGGCCCAGCGCTTCTTGCACCATGCTGCCCCACGAAAACACCTCCGCCCGAACCTCCGGTTTCCTCTGCAGTCTCGTGGCCACGAGCATGTCCTCCACACGGCGCTCCAAGTCCCTCACGCCCGACTGCATGTTCTCCAACACCGTCATGCGTTCTTCGTCCGAAAGCGCCAACCGGCGCAACGTATCCACGCCGAGCTGCACGCTCGCAAGAGGCGTTTTCAATTCGTGGGTCACCCCCAAGAGCATGTTCCGCTCACGCGCAAGCCTCACGCGTTCTCGGCGCATGTTGCGTTCCAAACGATGTAGTCCCAGCACCAAGAGCGCGGCAAACACCGAGCCCTCGCCGAGGACCATCCATTGCTCTCTCGGACCGCCCGAGCTCGCAAGCAGGTAGGCCCACCACCCAAATTGCAGCAGGACGTACGCGCCCAGGGCGCGGATCAACCAAACGCCACCCAACCGCAAGGTTATCGCTGGCGAGCGCCCTGGCCACCCCGCTGCTCGAGCCACGGTGAGGCGGGCATCATGCTGTCCACAGGTCGTGCGAGCAAGTAGTGCTGCTCGTCTCCATTGCGGCCACGAAGCACCATGGACGACCGCACTTCCCAACCGTGAGAAGCCAACACGTTCAAGGCTTCGAGCGTGCTGTCAAAGCGGTAGCTCTTCAGGCTTTCCAGAGCTTTGAGAAAGTCCTGGTCGCGCGTCATGCGCAACACAATGTCGTCGCACTGGAAACGCACCTGTTCGTTGTTGGCCTGGGTGTAGGAAATGAGCTTTCCGTAGAATTCACCGCTGCGCAACGTCTGGCGGTACACGCCACCTTGTCCGGCTTCTTCCTTCGCAACCAAGCGGCCGTCTTGTGCCGTCATCGCTGTGCTGGCCATCGTCAAGAGGCCGAGGGTCATGATCCAAGTCTTCATGTCTGTGGTTTTGGAACCCACAAGGTAGGCAGAAGTGCAGCACCCTCCGTCGGGTTGACGTTGTTTGGGGAATCAGCCCAAACGAAATCGCTGACGCGCCATGTGCGGAGCCTTCAACAGGAACCCCCGCCCCCGCCACGAAAAACTCACCCGCCATTCCGGCGCGCTTTGCAACGCGCGCCACGCCCGGTGCATCCCCGTGCTCCAAGCGATGTCGTCCACAACCAGGCACACCTCGACGTGAGGCGCCAAGGCTTGAGCCATCTGAATCGTCGCGTGTTCGTCGTGAAGCCCATCGAGGTACACCACGTCCCACCTCGCCCCCGAAGGCACCTCCTTGAGCAGGTCGCGAAAGTCCCCCTGCCTCGCCTCGATGCCTCCCTGAACTCCCAACGATTGCCAGACTTCGCGAGCCACGCCCAACGTCTCCGGACAACCTTCCCAGGTCTCTACCGCCCACCCCAATTGAGCCACCGCCGCAGAAGTCACGCCCAGCGACGTTCCCAATTCCAAGAACGCTCCCCGCCGACGCACCACACTCAGCCAGCGGCAAAGCGCCTCGAGGTCGCCTTGGGGCGTCAGCGACGTCTTCGCCAATTCTGAGACCTTCCTTTCAAGGACCTTTTCCCCTCCTTGGCTTCGGCTGCCGGCCCCCAAGTCCAAACGGCGCACGGTTTCCCCCCGCTTCTCCAACTCGGCACGGACCTCCCGAAGAGCCGTCTTGTCCAATCGCGCTTCCCGCTCCAACACCTCCGCCGGCCAATGGCGACGGCGCGGTTGCAAGGCCCTCCCCCACGTGAACAACGTCGGCGAGTGCAAGCTTCGCCAAGACATTCCCATCACAAACGAGCCGGGCCTGCTGTCGCAAAACCTCGCCCACATGGCCTTTATTCCTTTTTCGTCGTGCATGGGCAACAAACATACTTCGCTATCTTCGCGCCCCCGGGCGGTTAGCTCAGCTGGTTCAGAGCACCTCGTTTACACCGAGGGGGTCGGGGGTTCGAGTCCCTCACCGCCCACCCAACGCCACACAAAAGCCCCTGCATGCAGGGGCTTTTTGGTTCCCAAACATGCGCCAAGCTTGCTTGAGTGAATGAGCAGGGAGCCAAAAAGACAAACCCACCCGCAGGGTGGGAAGGCTTTTGTGTGGGTGTTGGGTGAGGGCCCCCTCCTGGGTCCACCGACCGAGCCACGCGAGGGAGGTAGTCCCGAAAATGCGGGGCAATGCGCGCGGAAGCACCGCACGGGTCAAGCCCAAAGGGCGGTCTACTCTGAGATGCCCGCAATCACCTCGTCCAACGCCTCCTTCACAAGGGCCTCGCCCTTGCACGTCAAGTGGTGGTAGTCCCTGAAGAGGTTGAAGTCGTCGTTTTGTCGCCCCAAAGCCAACCAATCCACCTTGCCCGAAGGATGCTGCGACACTTCGCTCATCCAAGCGTTGTAGCCCGCAAGCGCCTCCGCATTCACCTGGTCGTAATAGCAAGGGTGAAGGGGATTTTCCACCACCACCAAATGCCATCCTTGCGTCGTCACTTCCTCGACGAGGGCTTGGAACAGCCCCGGCGCGATTTGGGCCTCGTCCCACCAATTTTGGTGCATCATGGCCTCCGAAAGCCCGTAAGTGTACCCCTCACCCACAGACTTCTCCTCGCATTGCACGTCCCACCACGCAAACGTGGTCTTGAATTGCAACGTGTGAAACGCCATTCGAAGCCGGTAACGCAAAGGCACGTCGTTGCGAAACAGATCGCCGAAGGTCATCAGCGGCGCAATCCGTCCAAACACCATGCTCCCCCAGTTGTCGTCCTGCGCCACCCCACTCAACCGACGCTCGGCGAGCGGACTGAATTTGTTGGGCCAAAACGTCAGCACCACCCCCTGAATCTTCGACGAATCCGTGGCCGTTTCCTTCAACGACCTCACCATTTTCAAGGAACTGTACAAATCCTGTGCAGGGCCACTGAACCTCGGGCGGCCGCCCCAACGAATGTCGTCCGCGTGGCTGTCCCCGACCAACACCCACTGGTGGCTGTGCGCCTTGTCAAATTGGCGCAGCGATGCGTGCCTGAACCACACGTGAGCCGCCGAAGCCAAGCCCAGCACCCACAGGAGGATGAATGCAATGCGCCGAACCATCAGAAGGTGAAGTAAATGAAGGTGCTCGCCTCGTTGCGAAGCGAAAACACCAAGGTTGCCAACACGATCAAACCTTCCACCCACGCCCCCCTCCACACGCCACGCCACATCCAACGAATCCCGCGCCGGAATTGCAGCCACTCCAGGACTATGAATGCCAAAAAGGCCAGGGCGAACAAACGCTCGTCGGTGGCCTTCCAGAAGGAGCGCATTTGGGCCCAGCCTGCGAAGCCTTCTCCCCAACGTTCGTTGATGTCGTGGATGATCTGTATGGCCTGGCCCATGGATTCCGCTCGGAAGAAAATCCAGGCGAAACACACCAAAACAAAGGTCCAAAGCATGCGCAACACATGGGTCCAGTGCCACGCTTCAAACGTCACACGGTTCCGACCCATCACAAAAACGGGCACGAACAAAGCGGCATGGATTCCGCCCCACACCACAAATTTCCAATCCGCCCCGTGCCACAATCCGCTGACCAAAAAGACGATGGCCACGTTGCGAAGCGCCATGGCCTGCCCGCCCCGGGACCCCCCCAGTGGAATGTAGAGATAGTCCCTGAACCAGGTGTTCAGGCTGATGTGCCAACGTCGCCAAAATTCGGCCACGTTTCTCGAGAAATAGGGGAACCGGAAATTGCTCTTCAGGCGCAACCCAAACAGCCGACCCAACCCGATTGCCACGTCGCTGTAGCCGCTGAAATCACCGTAAATCTGAATGGCAAAGGCCACCACTCCCACCGTCAGCATGGGCCCCGACATGTCCTCCGAAGCGCCAAAAATCGCGTTGGCATATTGGGCCGCGCTGTCTGCGACGACGACCTTCTTGAACAGCCCCCACGCAATCATGCGGCACCCGATGAGCACCGCGGCCTCTGTCACCTTGCGCTTCCGCTGGAGCTGAGGGAGCAGCCGCGAGGCGCGCTCAATGGGGCCCGCCACGAGCTGGGGGAAGAAACTCACGTAGGCTGCAAATTCAAGCCAATCCTGCGACGCCTTCAGCTGCTTGCGGTAGACGTCAATGGTGTAGCTCAGCGTTTGGAACGTGTAAAAGCTGATGCCCACGGGCAAGACGATTTCCAAACTCGGCCGGTGCATCGTCACCCCCACGCTCGCCCAAGCATCCACCCAACTGTCGATGAAAAATCCTGCGTATTTGAAAAATCCGAGCAACCCGAGATTCACCACCAAAGACAGCGCCAACGCCCAACGGCGGCGTCCTGCATCCTCCGTTCGCTCCAGTACGCACCCCAAGGCAAAGTCCGTAGCCGTCGAGAGCACGATGAGGGACAAGAAGCGCCAATCCCACCAGCCGTAGAAGACGTAACTCGCGACCAAGAGCAAGGCGTTTTGGCCCCGCAAGCGTTCGCGAAACGGGCCGTGAAACAGCACGAGCACCACCGGCAGAAACACCCAAAAAGCAAGGGAAGTGAACGACATCGCGGGCAAAGTTAGGTCACACACCCATCGTCGCTGGGCCAGCCTGGAATGACGCTAGGCGCATCCCGGAGCACGTCGCCCACCACAAACAAGCTTCCCCCGACCCAAACGACATCCCGCTCCTGCGCTTCGTGAAGCACCGCCTGGAGCGCCGCAACCGGCGTGTCGTGGGATTCTCCTTTCAATTCAGGCCGCACCGCCGCCACGCGGTCCACCGCCATGGCCCGTGGGATGTCCGCAGCGCACCACCGGTAGGCCGCGTCAGCTGGAAGCAAGGCCATCACCTCCGAAGGGTCTTTGTCCCCCACCGTACCCCAAACCACGTGCAGCCGGCCACCACGCTCCTTCACCCGCATCGCCAGGGCCGCCGTGATGGCGCGAACGCCGTCCAAGTTGTGCGCGCCATCGAGCACCACCAGCGCCTTGCCCTCCACGTCCACGCGCTGCCAACGTCCACGTTGCCCGGAGATGTCCCGGTGACGCTTCACGCCTTCCGCGATGTGGGCCTCTGAAAGCGACCATGCTCCGGCCTTCAAGGCGTGAAGCACGGACACAGCCGTGGATGCGTTCGCTTGGTCAACCGGGGACGCCAAATCGCCAAGTAGGGCACGAGCTGAGTCTTGGACGTCGCGGGCAAAGTGCACCTCGCTCGAAGTGCGCAAGGCCGCGGCAAGCATTTCCGATTGAGCCTCGGGCCGCATCGGCCCCAACACCACAGGCACACCGTCTTTGAAGATGCCCGCCTTTTCTTTCGCGATGCTTCGAATGTCGTTGCCGAGAAACGCCTGATGATCCAGGCCCACGTTGGTCACGCACGCCACCTCCGGTGCAGGCACCACGTTGGTGGAATCCAGCCTTCCCCCCATGCCCGTTTCCAAAACGACGATGTCGCAAGACTCGCGCGTGAAGTGGTCGAGGGCCATCCCGAAGGTCAGTTCAAAAAACGAAGGCGTCCCCCACGCGCCCTGTGCCGCCTGCCAGCGATCCACAAAAGCCACCACGGCGTCTTCAGGAATGCACCGACCGTTGATTCGGATGCGTTCACGAAAGTCCACGAGGTGGGGGGACGTGAAGAGCCCGACCTTAAGCCCCGCTTGCTGCAAGGCGGCAGCGACCATGTGGCACACCGTGCCTTTGCCGTTCGTTCCGGCGACGTGAACCACGCGGAGCTCCTTCTCTGGGTTCCCGAGCGCGTGGCACACCAGCCGCGTGGCGCTTAGGTCCGCCTTGTAGGCCGCGGGACCTTGGCGTTGAAACATGGGGAGTTGGGTGAACAGCGTGTCGACCGCGTGTTCGTAGGCCGTCTTACTCAAGGTCGAACCGGATGGTGATGTAGCCCGTTCGCCGGGGTTTGGTGGGGTCGGCCGTGAACTGGGCCGTCTTGGCCGCGCGCATCGCGAGGTTGACGTGGTAGGAGTCGGTCAACGTCGTCACCGCCGATTCGTAGTTGGGGGAAGCTTGAATGACCTTGCCTGAACCGTCCACCACGATGTTGACGCGAACCGTGCCCTGTTCTTGGGGACGCTCTGTCAGCTTCGGCTCGCCAATCATGGTGCCGCCGTTGAGCATGGCGTCGCCGAAATCGCCCGAGACGACGCCCCGGCCGTCAATTTTCCCCGCCTCTTCTCCTTCGTTGCCCGTTCCTTGGGTGCTGCCCTGGGAGCCGCCCCCTCCCGCGCTGGGGTCGCCGGGGTTGCGAAACAGGTGGGCCGTGCGGTCTTCGCGGACCGGCTCAGGGTCGGGTTCAGGTTCTGGATTGGGATCTGGCTTGACATTGACCGCCACCTCGCTCGATTCCTGGGTCGCGACTTCCTCCGCGGCCTCCTGGACTTCAGGGACCGGCTCTGAGGCCGCGACTTCTTCTTCCTCCGCTTCCTGCACGACCTCGCTGGGGGCCTCGGAATCCGTATCGCCGCCCGCCTCGTCCGTAGAACCGAGGTCGGCAAAGCCCACCGCCACGAACTGCTCCCCTGGAGGAGGGTCCTGGATGGTGAACGCCGTCAAAAAGAAACACAGCACCAGCACCCCCACGAACAAGAGGCCGCTCAATGCAGCAGCTTGCCGTTGGTTGCGCTTCTCCTGCGAGAGGCGCGCTAGCTCGAGTTGTTCCTTGTTCGACATGGGGAGGGGTGAGTGAGGGATCGGAGGGGTTGCGGGTTATTTGGCGCTGGCCGGGTTGGAGCCCAGCATGACCTTCCATTGGTTGGCCTTGGCCATGCCGATGAGTTCGACGGTTTGGCCTGTGGGGACGTTTTTGTCGACTTGGAGGTACAAGACCTTTTCCGCCTGCTTGTCCATTTCGAGTTTCAGCTTGGGCTCGAGGTCGGTGCGTGAAATGGGCCGAACCTCCCCGTTCAGGTGGTACGATCCATCTTCCTGAATGCTCACCGTCAAGCGGGAGGTGACGGACGTGGTGCCCTTGGAGGTGGGCAGATCCACGTTCACCCCGTTGCTCACCAACGTCGACAGAATGACGAAGAAGATGAGCAGCAAGAACACGAGGTCCGTCATGGACGACATGTTGCCCGTCACGCTCACTTTGTTGCGTTGGCCGAGGTTCATCCGCGTGCAGGTTCTTCGAGAATGTCAATGAACTCGAGGCTGTTGGCCTCCATGCGGTGCACCACCTTGCTCACCTTGCTCACCAAGTGGTTGTAGGCCATGTAGGCCAAAATCCCGACGATCAAACCCACGATGGTGGTCACCATCGCTTGCTTGGTGCCGGACGAGATGTCGCTGACTTGCACCGTCCCGGCCGCCTCCATGTCCAAGAACACGTTCACCATCCCGATGACGGTCCCCAAGAACCCCACCATCGGCGCCGCACCCGCAACCGTAGCCAAGGTGCTGAGGTTTTTCTCGAGGCGGTAGATCTCG
>JAQCBJ010000096.1 GCA_027621555.1 Bacteroidota bacterium
TGGCGGTTCGAGGCCGCTTGGCGATCGACAAAAAACTCGCCAAGCGCCGCCACCTGACCCTCGGCTACCAAGCCCAATCGGCAGTGCGCTCACAGCCCTCCGCCCTCGAACACACCGTACTTTTGGCCCTCGATTTGGAGCTGAAAAAGAGGAAAAAGCGCAAGAAGGACGACGCCCAGCCGTGAGAAAAACACGGGCCTCGTGAAAGTTTGTCCACGAAGTCGCTTGGGTTGTCCACATCGTTTCCTATCTTCGCACCCCCAAATTTTGGGGAAACTCAACTACGCAACCCGTACGCTGTGGATACTTTGAGCTACAAAACGCGTTCCATCAACAAGGAGAACGCAGACAAGAAGTGGTGGTTGGTCGATGCCGAAGGTCAAACTTTGGGTCGCCTCTCGTCACAGATTGCCACGTTGTTGCGCGGCAAGCACAAGACCAACTTCACCCCGCACGCCGATTGCGGTGACTACGTCATCGTGGTGAATGCGGAGAAGATTGTGTTGACCGGCAACAAAATGCAAACCAAAGAGTACATCCGCTACACGGGGTACCCAGGTGGACAACGTGTCCGCACTGCGGAGGAGCAGTTGAAGCGCAAGCCTTTCGCCGTGGTGGAAGATGCCGTTCGTGGCATGCTCCCCAAGAACCGTCTCGGTCGCGAAATCTTCCGCAACCTGCACGTGTACGTGGGTCCTGACCACAAGCACGAAGCCCAACAACCCACGCCATTTCAATTGAACGCCTAATGGACGTCATCAACACCTCAGGCCGTCGCAAGACGAGCGTTGCCCGCATCTACTTGAAGCCCGGAAAGGGCGAAGTGACCGTCAACAAGCGCCCCGCAGCGGAGTACTTCACGACGGGAGTTCTCCAGTTCAAAGTGAACCAGCCGTTCGCCATCACCGAGACCGAAGGTCAATACGACGTGAACGTGAACGTGTTCGGAGGCGGAATCACGGGCCAAGCTGAAGCGGTTCGTTTGGCGGTGTCCAAGGCCCTCATCGAAATCAACCCCGAGTGGAAGTCCTCGTTGAAGGCTGAAGGCCTCACGACGCGTGACCCTCGCATGGTGGAACGCAAGAAGTTCGGCCAGAAGAAAGCACGTAAGAAGGAGCAGTTCTCCAAGCGTTAATCGCTTTGGAGGGGGCTCCTTCCTCTTTTATACCCCGTTTAGAATCCAAACGACGCAGACCTGTTTTCAGCTACTGCTTCGTTGCTCAACCCAGGAACGTAAACCTCATGTCACGAGTTTCTTTCGATCAATTGCTTGACGCAGGTGCCCAGTATGGCCACCTCAAGCGCAAGTGGAATCCCCACATGGCCCCTTACATCTTCGCGGAGAAGAAGGGCATTCACATCATCGACCTTCACAAGACTGTGGTCAAGGTGGATGAGGCTGCTGCGGCCATGAAGCAGATTGCCAAGAGTGGCAAGAAAATCTTGTTTGTGGCCACCAAGAAACAAGCCAAGGAGGCTGTTTCGGAGCGCGTGAAAGCAGTGGGCATGCCCTACGTCACGGAGCGTTGGTCTGGTGGCATGTTGACCAATTTCGCGACCATTCGCAAGGCGGTTCGCAAGATGAGTTTGATCGACAAGATGGAGAAGGACGGCACGTTGGCGACCATGTCCAAGCGTGAGCGCTTGCAGGTGAGCCGCCAGCGCGCCAAGCTTGAGAAGAACCTCGGTTCGATCTCAGATTTGACCCGCATTCCGGCCGCGGTTTTCCTCGTGGACGTGATGAAAGAACACATTGCCTTGGCGGAAGCGAAGAAGTTGGGCATCCCGGTGTTCGCAATTGTGGACACGAACAGCGACCCACGTGGTGTGGACTTTGTGATTCCGGCCAACGACGACGCCACCAAGTCCATCACGAGCATCGTCGATGCGGTTGTGGGCGCTGTGGCTGAGGGTCTGAACGAGCGCAAGAGCGACAAGGCCTCCACCAAGGATGAGGAAGGCACTTCTGAAACGGAGGCGCCAGCAGCCGAAGAGGCGCCAGCAGCCGAAGAGGCACCAGCAGCTGAAGAAGCCAACGAAGACAAGGCTGACGCCTAACCTCCGCCCCACCATTGAACACCCCTATCACCAACCACTTACCGACATCATGAGCATCACAGCAGCAGAAGTCAACAAGCTCCGCAAGCAGACCGGCGCGGGGATGATGGATTGCAAGAAGGCCCTTACAGAGGCCAACGGCGATTTTGAAGCGGCCATTGAAATCCTTCGCAAGAAGGGCCAAAAGGTGGCCGCGAAGCGCAGCGACCGCGAAGCGGGTGAAGGCGCAATTCTTTCAGGCGTGAACGGCGACGGCAACGTCGGCGTGGTGATCAGCTTGAACTGCGAAACGGACTTTGTGGCCAAGAACGACGACTTTGTCGCCGTGGCTCAAAACCTCCTCAACCTCGCCTTGAGCGAAGGCGTGGAGAACAAAGAGGATTTGTTGACCAAGACCTACACCGGTTCTTCGTTGAGCGTGGCTGACAAAATCACCGAAGAGGTGGGCAAGATTGGCGAGCGCATCGAAATCGGTGATCTCCGTGTGGTGCGCGGCGAAAAGGTGGTGGCGTACATCCACCCCGGCAACCGCTTGGCTACGGCCGTGGCGTTTGAGGGTGCTGTGAGCGACGAAGTTGGACGCGACGTGGCCATGCAGGCTGCTGCCATGGCTCCAGTGGCTGTGGACGAATCGTCCATTCCCGACGACTTGATTGCCAAAGAGCGTGAGTTTGGCAAGGAACTCGCCATTCAGGAAGGCAAGCCTGCAGACATGGCGGAGAAGATTGCCGAGGGTCGCTTGAAGAAGTGGTTCAAGGAAGTCACGTTGGTGAACCAAGCGTTCATCAAGGACAACAAGCAGACCGTCAGCCAGTACGTGGCCGGAAACGGTGGCGGCAAGGTGACCAACTTTGCGCGCGTGGCGTTGAGCTAAGCGAAACCTGCTGAAAGCATGACGAAGGCTACCCTTGTGGTGGCCTTCGTGCTTTTTACGCGATATTTGGACTCGCATGAAGTACAGACGCGTCCTCCTGAAGCTGAGTGGTGAAGCCCTGATGGGCGACAAGCAATTTGGCATTGACAACGGGCGTTTGGCCCAATACGCTGGCGAGGTGAAGGCCATCGTCGACAAGGGAATTGAGTGCGCCATCGTCATCGGTGGAGGCAACATTTTCCGAGGAGTGCAGGCTGAAGAAGGAGGCATGGAGCGGACGCAAGGCGATTACATGGGCATGTTGGCCACGGTGATTAACGCCATGGCTCTTCAAAGCGCCTTGGAAGCAGCCGGCGTGGACACGCGCCTGCAGAGCGCCATCGAGCTCAAGCAAATTGCCGAGCCGTTCATCCGTCGTCGCGCTGTGCGCCACCTTGAGAAGGGTCGCGTCGTCATCTTTGGAGGGGGCACGGGCAACCCGTTCTTCACCACGGACTCAGCGGCTTCGCTTCGCGCCATCGAAATTGACGCGGACGTCATCTTGAAAGGAACGCGTGTGGACGGCATCTACACGGCAGATCCCGAGCGTGATCCGTCGGCGGAGCGCTTCGATCGCATCACCTTCAACGAGGTCTTTGAGCGCGGGTTAAAGGTCATGGACATGACGGCGTTCACGCTGTGCAACGAGAACAACCTGCCCATTGTCGTTTTTGACATGAACAAGCCAGGCAACTTGCAGCGCTTGATCGAAGGGGAGCCTATTGGCACGGTGGTGGAATTTTAATCGAGACATCGAACCGACATGAACGAAGAAATCCAAATGGCGCTGGACGACGCCAAGGACAAAATGCAAAAGGCCATCGCGCGCCTTGAAGGGGAGTTGAACAAGATTCGGGCCGGCAAAGCGCACCCTTCCATGCTGGAGTCGGTGCGGGTGGATTACTACGGCTCCCTGACCCCGGTGAGCCAGGTGGCCAACGTGAACAGCACGGACGCTCGTACCCTCGTGGTGCAGCCTTGGGAGAAGGGCATGCTCGACCCCATTGCCACGGGAATCATCAACGCCAACTTGGGTCTGAACCCCATGAACAACGGCGAAGTGTTGATCATCAACGTTCCCCCGCTGACCGAGGAGCGACGTAAGGACTTGAGCAAGCGCGCTCGGTCGGAAGGGGAAGGGGCCCGCGTGGGCATCCGCAACGCACGGAAGGACGCCAACGATTACCTCAAGGCGGCGAAAGACGACGGCATGAGCGAGGACGAATTGAAGAAGGGCGAGCAGCTTGTGCAGGACTTGACGGACAAGTACACGGCGAAGGTGGAGTCGGTGTTGTCGGCCAAGGAAGCGGACATCATGACGATCTGATTCGCCATCCGAATCCGATGTGCGAAGGGCTTCCTCAGTGAGGGGGCCCTTCGTGCATTTTTCGAGTTACGGAACGCGGCGATTCTTGGGCCGTCAGATGCGCCACTCAGCGGCGACGCGGCGCGCTTCGGCGTCGGCTGCGACGAGGTCGTCCAGCGACGGCTTGGCTTGGTGCGCGATGCGTTCCAGGGCGTGTTCCACGACGCGGGGGAGGTCCAGAAATTGGATCTCATCCCGGAGGAAACGTGCGACGGCGATTTCATTGGCCGCGTTCAGAATCGCCGGAGCGTTTCCTCCTTGCCGAAGCGCCTCGAAGGCCAGGGCAAGGTTGCGGAACGTCTTCGTGTCGGGCTGCTCAAACGTCAGCGACGGGTAGTCCAGGAAGCTGAAGCGCGGGAATTCGTTTTGGAGGCGCCGTGGGTACGTCAAGGCGTATTGGATCGGCAACTTCATGTCGGGAAGTCCGAGCTGGGCTTTGATGCTTCCGTCGTCGAACTGCACGCAG
>JAQCBJ010000024.1 GCA_027621555.1 Bacteroidota bacterium
CAAGGCAGACCCAAGATTTTCTTCACTCGGCGACTGTCCATCCCTTCCATCGGGCAGGTGTCGTACCCCTCTGCCCGCATGGCCAGCATGAAGTGTGCTGCAGAAAGGGCGGTGCTCTTGTGCGCCCAAACCCTCATGTCGCTCCACCCCACGGGTTCGCGCGGCGTGGCCTTGGACAATCCCCGCAACGGAAACCACACGCGCTTCACCCACCCAAAAACGCCTTGCGTGTAGGCAATCCGCGTGATTTTTCTGAAATACTGATAGGCGCGATCGGGCATGTCCCCCCTTCGATCAAACTCCTCCAACGTCCAAGCATTGTTGCGCTTCCACAAATCGGGCCGCGCCACGAACACAAACAATTCCGGGGCGGTTGAAGCTGCAGGTTGCCCCAGACATGCCTCGACCAAGCGCGCTTTCAAATCGGGACGCTTGACACGGTGCACCTCCCAGCACTGAAGGTTGGAGGAATTGGGCGCCTTTTGGGCTGCATCCACGCAGCGCTCAATCACGTCCTCTGGAACCTCGTCGGCCGCATAAATCCGCGTGCTCCTTCTGGAATCGACCACCTCGTAAAACGCCTTTGCGTTCATCGGCGGCATCTCCAAGGCGGGCTGCGCTTCATGCTCTACCGAGGCAAACATCTTCACTTTCACCATGGTCCAAAGTTCGGCGTCGTCAACACATCAATTGCACACGGTCCCAAACAAGGACAGCATCATGAGCAAGTCCGAGGTGTTCGCCGCCCCATCCCCGTTGAGGTCCGCCACACCGCACGCGACCTCACACCCGAAGGAACTGAGGTAGGCCAGCACATCCGACACGCCTACGGCCAAATCGCCGTCGATGTCCCCTGGGCAACCCAACAACGCCTCGTAGGACATCAAGCATCCTGTTTCTGCGTGCACGGCGACCACGCCGTATTGGCCATCCAACGAGACTTCCAGGCTGTTGGCGTTGTTTCCAGAAACAGGCGTGCCGTTGAAGGTCCACCCCTGGACCTGCCATTCCTCCCCGACCGTCAGCGTGGTCCCCACAGGCCCGTCTTCAGAAGTCCACGTCAACGCAGGCACGCTCGCCAGGGTCGCGGTCAAGACTTGAACGACATCGCACCCTTCTGCGACGTCCTCGTGATGCCAATGCTCTCCGGCGCTGTCGATGGCGTTGCCCATCCATATGTACGATTCCTCGGGACACAACGTCACCGTGGTCGAGTCGACGTCGCAGTAGTCGTTCACCCAAACCCATTGCCCTTCCAACGCAAATTCACCTTCGGCCGAGAGCGATGTCGGCGAATCCAACAATTCAGACAAGGACACCAAAGTCCATGACCCTTCGCTGCTGGCGGCGCGACCGTAGAGCTCCACGCCGGCCAACTGTTCTGGCTGACCCCAAGGCACGTCGTTGAGAAGCGCCTCCATCGTCCAGGCCCCGGTCCAGGTTGAAGGCGGTGCGCTTTGGGTCGAAGAAACGTAGGCGTCCAGAACCCACCAGCCTCCGTTCGTCGCCCACTGGTCAGGCTCACCTGATGGGGCACTTGTCAGTTGATGCACCCGAAGTTCCGTGCCAAGAGCAGCCGTCGACGACGACACGCCAAGCGTCCCCATCGGAGTAACGAGGTTGCCTGCGGCAGGCACATTGAGGGTGGCCATCTGCCCTCCTCCCACGGGAGCTCCCGACGGCGCTAGCCCCGCTCCACCGCTAAAGGCACCGTGGTTGCTGTACGGCTTCTTGTTCACCAGGAAGGGCGCTTCTTCGTTGAACTGGAAGTACCCCAAGAAATCCGGATCCGCTTGGGTTTGCTCAAGCGTCAAATTCAAGTGTCGTTGAGCCCGGATTTCATCCAAACTCAACACGCGATTCCACAGCTTGACCTCGTCGATCATGCCGTTCATGTTTCGGCTTGTCCATGCGCGGTAACTGCCTAACCATTGCGCGCCCATGTTGACCGGTTGGGTCGACGTGTTGTGCACCGCCTCCACTCCGTTCAATACGACTTTCACGTAGGTCGGACTCACCACCAGCGCGACGTGGGACCACTCATCTGCAGGCACGGTCAGACCGCTGCTCCACCACCACGCGCCGCCAGGCCAGTGGTACGCAAGCTCGTTGTTGGGCCTGAAATTCAAGCCGGCTGCGCTTTCGCCACCGAGGATGATCCCTGTGTATTCCGGCTGGATCCCGTTGGGCTTCACCCAGGCCATGGCCGTGTACGTGTTGGTCTCGACTTGCAAGTCGTGCGTCAGGCCAAACTGCGGGCTCCCCCCGCACGTCAACGCACGGCCCACCTCCTCATCCGGAACGCATTGGTTCAGGGCATCCACCGTGACCATGCTCGGGACCGTTTGGGTGTCAGACGTGCCGTCGCTTTGGGTCACCGTCAACGTCACGTCGACTGGCCCACCGACCCCGAACACCGCCTGCACCCGACGGTCCGAGTTGGAAGAAAGAAACTCGGGCTGGGGATCGAAGGACCACTCCCACGTTGCGCCTGCGTGGTTCAGAACACTGTGGCAATCAAAGACCACCGTGTCGAAAGCGCAGAACACCTCGGGCGACGTCGTCATGGGCTGGGCCAAGGGCTCCAGCATCCATGGGATGGCCGCTTGCCAAATGCCTTTGCCCTTATCCGCAATGCGGACGGTGCCGCTCGCGTAGTGTGTCGCACCTTCGAGGGGTGCCCAGTAGGTCGGAATGCCTGCACTGGCATCCGTCCAAGCGCCCGATTGGTTGTCAAACCAGTACACGCCCTCGCTCGTGAGCAAGGCGACTCCACGCCCCCCCAGCGCCAACAACTCTCGATTGGATTCACCCGCCCACATCGGGTCGGTCAGGTTGGTCCAACTGATCCCGCCGGTGGTCGAGCGATACACCGCCGTGCTTCCCGCCTGCATGGCGTAGATGTCGTTGGCGTCCATGGGATTCACCGCGATTTCCATGCTGCCCCAATTGGTGGGCAGACCGGACGTCAATTGCCCCCACGACGCGCCGTCGTTCGTGGTACGAAACAACTTGCACGTGTTGCTCGACCGTGTCACCACGTACCATCTGCCCGGATCGTTGAGGCCTTGCTCAATTTCGTAAACCGTCCAACCTGAGCCCCAGTCAAACCAGGGTTCCCAAACGTTGCCGCCGTCTTCCGTCTTGAACAACGTAGAACCGTTGCCGAGCACCATCCGGTTGCCGTACCTCGGGTCCACGACGACCTCGCTGTTTCGAAAATCCACGTAACTCTCGTTGGGGTACATGCCCAAATTGGCCTGCGCCGCCGTCGCACCCGCCAAGCCCACGGGGACCACCACATCGGTGATGTCGCTGAACCGCGCCTGACGGCCCTCCCCGTTCAAGGGGTGCACGTATCCCGTGGGCGACTCGGCTCCACCAAGTCTCATGTGGTGGCCCGAGCCGTAGGTGGACAAATACCCGGTGTTGCCGTTGTGATACCGGCCGCCCACCTGAAGGTCGTTGTTCCACCCGTGCCCGAATCCCCAAAACGTCGAATTGTAGATGCCGCTCTTCCGGGATTCGTGGGTCGCCAATTCATCCGAACTGTAGTTCAATCCGCCATCCGTGGCCACCCAGATGTGGTCCCCCGAAACGCTTAAGTCCTGGATGTCGGGGTGAATCCAACCAATGTCGTAGGTGCTCGCGCTGTACGCGCCAATCCGCTGCCACGTTGCCCCCCCGTCGTACGTCGCGCTCAAGGCCGTCACCCCCACCCACGCCGTGTTGGGATCGTTGTGGGACACGGCCAAGTCAAAGTCGTAAAAACCCTGGTAGATCCCGGTGCCGTTCAAATTCCCGTTGGCCACGCTGGGGTGAAGGGTCGCGTCGTAGGGTGCGCCGTCCTGCCCGTTGAGGTTGGCCCAGCTTTCCCCACGATCAAGGCTTTGGTACATGCCAATCCATCCCGTGTCTTCAGCCTTTCCACGGCCGATCAAGGCCACGTACACGCGGTCCGCATCGGCGGGCGTCACCCCCAGCCTGCCGCCGTCGGCGCTCGCGTTGTTGGGGTCGGAAGGCACAAAATACCCGTTGTCCTTGAGCGTCCATGTGGTCCCGCCGTCGTCCGAACGGTGCATTTCACACCGGTTAAGGCCCGACGCGTAACGCAGCGTGTACAACACGGAAGGCGTTGTGGGGTGAAACGCCACATCCCACGTCGTTCCGGTGAACAGTTGCGTCCAGGTCGTCCCCCCGTCCAGCGAACGATGCAACCCGTTCCATGCGGAGACGAACACCACGTCTGGGTTGGTGGGGTGAACCGCGATTTGGGACGCATGCTCGCCAAGGCTGTGAAGCAACGACCACGTGGTCCCCCCGTTCGTGGTGCCGTAAAGGGTCTTGTTGGCCTCGAAATAGATGCGATCCGGATCTGACGGAGCGATTTTGACCGCGCGGACCGTGCGGATGCCGGCCACTCCTTCCGTCACCGCTTGCCACGTCACGCCGCGGTTGGTCGTCTTGAACAAATCTCCTGCTTCGATGCCCGCGACGCAGATGTCGGGGTTCGCCGCGCTTTGATCAAAGCAATACACGTTGCACTGCCATGACACGGGAAATCCGCCCTCACTCGCTTTGTTGTAGGTGTCCATGGGGCCGATGGGCTGCCAAATGCCGTCGGTTTTTGCTTTGGCCACTTCCCCGGCCTTTTGCCATTGGCGCCGTGCCCATTCGTCCGCACGTTGAATCTGGCCGTTCAAGTCGACAAGGTGCTCGACGTGCATCAACCAATGCTTGAAGTTCCGCTCGTGAATGGTCTTTTCGTAGTCTCGATGTTGGATGTAGGCCTCGCGTTCTTCGACGATGGCGCGGAAATCCGTGTCGCCCGAGTACATCCGAACCGCCCACTCCGGTGCAGGCTCCTTGTCCGTGGGAAGGCGCTTGAACAGGCTTTCGTGTTCCACGTGGCGCACGACTTCAAGGTCATCGTTGAACGAGGTTTGAGCAAGGACGAACGTCATGCACCAGCCAAACAACAAAGCGAGGGCAATGCAGCGTTTTTGCAGACAAGGGATGGGCTTCATGGTCTCCGTTTTCGAGACCAAGAAGTTACGACGATTGCTCTACGTGTCCTCGGATGACTTCGGGTGGGGAGGTCTCCCCGTCCCATTCCATCGCGGAAAGGAAGCGCGATTGCGCGCGGTTCCACTCGTCTTCAGTGCGTGCATGAACGACGGCAAGGGTGTCCCCGGCGTGGCATTCCGTTCGAGCTAAGGCGATTTGGCTCAGGCCCACGGAAGGGTCGATGGCCGCGTCCGGTTGGGTTCGCCCCCCCCCGAGCTCCACCACCGTCATCCCAACTTGACGCACGTCGTACCCGGTCAGGCGACCTGTGCGTGGGGCCTTGATTTCGCGAACGATGGGCGCTCGGGCGAGGACCGACTCCGGCTTTTCTGTCACCCGGGGGTCTCCCCCCATCGCTTCGATGCTACGGGCCCAGGCTTCGAGCGCCGTTCCGTCGTCTCGAACACGCTCCAGTTCAGTTCGTGCTGCACGCGCGTCGGAATGCACCCCAGCCTGGACCAACAGGGCTTCGCCCAAGGCGAGGGTCACCTCATTCAGGCGCGGGTGCCGCGAGGCCGGATCTTGGAAGTAGTCCACCGCTTCGCGCACTTCGACGGCATTTCCTGCGGACCACGCCAAGGGCACGGACATGTCCGTGAGCAACGCTGAAGTGCGCATGCCGGCCCCGTTGCCGACGTCGACCATGCTTTGGGCGAGGGCCCGCGCCGCGTCGTAATCTTGCATCACCGCGCCGTTCCCGCACTTCACATCGAGGACGAGGTCTTGCAGGCCAGCTGCGAGCTTTTTGGACACGATGGAGGCCGTGATCAGGCCCAAGTTCTCTACCGTTGCCGTCACGTCCCGCGTGGCGTACATGCGCCGATCGGCGGGCGCGAGGTCGTCGGTCTGACGCACGATGGCAAACCGGTGTTGTTCCACAACGCGCTGGAAGTGGTCGACCGGGACGCCGGTTTGGTAACCGGGAATGGCTTCAAGCTTGTCGATGGTGCCGCCCGTGTGCGCGAGGCCCCGGCCGGCAATCATGGGGACGTGCACGCCACAGGCCGCAAGCATCGGTGCCAGCATCAACGACACGGTGTCGCCCACACCTCCCGTGCTGTGCTTGTCCAAGATGGGGCCGTGCAATTTGCCCTCGTCCCACTTCAACACGCGCCCGGAATCGCGCACCGCCAAAGTCAGCGCCACGCGCTCGTCGACGTTCAAGTCCTGGAAGTAGACGGCCATGGAGAAGGCCGCGATTTGGGCTTCCGTCACGGCCCCGGACGTCACACCCTGGACAAAGGCGGAGAGTTCCGCATGCGAGAGGGACTGGCCGTCGCGCTTTTTGCGGATCCACTCCTGGGGCAAGCCCACATCTGACATGTTGCCCTCCATCAGAGTGCCACGAAGAGTCCGGCAATGGTGCCCGACATCAAATTGGACATGGTGCCGGCCATGACCGCGAGCAGACCCATTCGCGCAATGTCCTTGCGACGTGAAGGCGCCATGCCGCCCAACCCCCCAAGCAAAATCGCGATGGAGCTGAGGTTGGCAAACCCACACAAGGAGAACGAGATGATGGCGGTCGTCTTGGGGGACAGCACCACGGCCGCGCCGTCCGCGAGGTACGGGGCGAAGTTGAGGTACGCCACAAATTCGTTGACGACGAGCTTTTGGCCGATGAACGACCCCGCAGTCACCGCCTCTGACCAAGGCACACCCAGCACAAAGGCCAGCGGACTGAAGGCCCAGCCCAACAACAGTTCGAGTGTCAGCTCAGGCATCCCAAACCACCCGCCAACTCCGCCGAGCACGCCATTGACAACGGCAATGAGGGCGACAAACGCGAGCAACATGGCGCCCACGTTCAAGGCGAGGTACAGCCCCGACGAAGCGCCGTTGGCTGCCGCGTCGATGACGTTCACCGGTGCGTCCTCGTCCACCGCCTCTTCCAATTCAGACTTTGGAACGTCCGTCTCTGGCATGAGCATTTTGGCGAACAGCAGCCCGCCGGGGGCCGACATGAAGCACGCGGCAATGAGGTATTCCACCGGCACGCCGATCATCGCGTAACCCGCCAAGGCCGACCCCGCAACGGACGCCAGCCCGCCCACCATGACTGCGAACAGCTCCGATTGGGTCATCCCTGCGATGTAGGGTTTCACGACGAGTGGAGCTTCGGTTTGGCCTACGAAAATGTTGGCGGTGGCGCTCATCGACTCCGCCTTTGACGTGCCCAACACACGCTGAAGCGCTCCGCCGATGATGCGAATGATCCACTTCATGATGCCGACGTGATACAACACCGCGATCAACGACGCGAAAAAGATGATGATGGGCAAGACTTTGAGCGCGAAGGTGAATCCAATGCTGTCGCCCACAAGGCCTCCGAACAAGAAGCCTATCCCTGCGTCGCCGTAGGACAAGAGTTGGTTCACGCCTTCTGTCATGGACGCGAGGAGCGACTGTCCCCACGGCACTTTGAGCACAAAGGCCCCCAACCCAAACTGGATGGCAAATGCACCCAGCACCGTCCTCCACTGAATGGCTTGGCGGTTTTTCGAAAACGCATAGGCGATGCCCAACAGCACCCCCATGCCCACAAGGCTCATCAACATGTTGGCAAGCTAACGCGGAATTCGTATCTTCATGAAGGAGCGGACGGAAATGAACCGGGCCACTTCCCTTCCCTTGCTATCCGTCTTGACCTCATGTGTTCCATCACAGCACTTCTCGGCATTTCTCAAAGTTCTGAAGCTCATCGCGACGCCGTTCTGCGCGCCTCTTCTCGGCAACACCACCGCGGCCCCGATTGGTCGGGCGTGGTCCAAACCCCCACCGCCGTCCTCGCCCATGAACGCTTGGCCATTGTGGACGTCGCGAGCGGGTCTCAACCCCTGACCGATCCCGACACCGGGACCCTCCTTGCTGTGAATGGGGAGATCTACAATCACCGGGAGTTGAAACGCGGCGCTCTCAGTCGCGCGACGTTTGTCACGGGGTCCGATTGCGAAGTCATCCTCCCCTTGTACCGGGCGCATGGTGCCAATTTGGTGGACCATCTCGAAGGCATGTACGCCTTTGTCTTGCACGAACCAAGCACCGGTAAGTGGGTGATTGGGCGCGACCCCATCGGCATCATTCCACTGTACTACGGCCGCGACGCAGAAGGCCAAACCTGGGTCGCCTCGGAAATGAAGGCCATCGAAGACGTATGCACCGAGGTGCAGCCATTCCCTCCAGGCCACACGATGTCGGACCAGGACGACGCGCCGGTCAAGCGCTTCTCGCGCGACTGGATGGAATGGGATACGCATCCTCGGAACACGTACAGCCCCGAAGACCTGCACAACGCACTTGACGCCGCCGTGCAATCCCACCTGATGGGCGACGTCCCCTACGGCCTGTTGATTTCAGGCGGCTTGGACTCTTCCGTGGTCGCCGCGCTCGCCATGCGACACGCCCAGCACCGAGTCGACGACGACAACACCTCAGAAGCCTGGTGGCCGAAGGTGCACAGCTTCGCTATCGGACTTGAAGGGAGCCCCGATTTGAAAGCGGCGGCTGAAGTTGCCGAATTCATCGGAACGGTTCATCACGGGTTGACCTACACGGTACAGGAAGGCCTCGACGCGTTGAGCGACGTCATCAAGCACATTGAGACGTACGACGTCACCACGATTCGGGCTTCCACGCCCATGTACCTCCTCGCCCGCCGCATCCGCACCATGGGCATCAAGATGGTTCTCAGCGGCGAGGGCGCGGACGAGTTGTTTGGCGGTTACCTCTACTTCCACCTCGCCCCCAACGCCCGCGAATTCCATGAAGAAACCGTGCGCAAGGTCCTTGACTTGCACAAGTACGATTGCGCGCGCGCCAACAAAAGCATGATGGCGTGGGGCATTGAAGCTCGCGTTCCCTTCCTCGACCGGAACTTCATCGATTACGCCATGCGCCTCGACCCCCAAGTGAAAATGGCCGGGGCCGGCAAGCTGGAAAAGGAGCCCATTCGAAAGGCCTTCGAAGGCCTCCTTCCCGAACGCATTTTGCGCCGGCAAAAAGAGCAATTCTCCGACGGAGTGGGCTACAACTGGATCGACTCACTGAAAGCCCAAGCAGAGGCACGAGTGTCCGACACCGACCTCGCTCGTGCCGCCTCGCGCTTCCCGATCAATTCCCCCAACACCAAGGAAGGCTACTGGTACCGAGAGATGTTTGAGCTGCACTTCCCCTCCGCCTCAGCGGCCTCCACGGTCCCCGGAGGGAAATCGGTGGCATGCAGCACGGAGAAGGCCCTGGAATGGGACGCCCGACTCCAAAACGTGGTGGACCCGTCAGGGCGCGCCGTCACGAGCATTCACGAAGACGGGTACGACGACCCTCAGGATTCCTGACCGCCCAGTCCGTGCGCCTCAAAGGCGAATGGCATGAGGTTGACGGCACTGTCGGAAATCATCACGGCCTCGTCGCGAACCTGAAGAATGACGCGCAAGGGCTGACCTTGACGACGCTCCGCCTCGACAAGAACCTGGCGGCACCCTCCGCATGGCATGAAGGCGTCGGCAATGGCCTTGGGGGACGGAGAGACAATGGCCACGGCACGCATCACCGCGCCGGGATGTTGAGCTCCGGCGGCGAATACCGCCACGCGTTCTCCGCACATGCCGGACGGGTAGGCCATGTTTTCTTGGTTGCTCCCGCGCACCACCGTGCCGTCTTCCAAACGGACGGCCCCTCCGACCTGAAAAAGGCTGTACGGAGCGTACGCCTTGGACGCGGCTTCGTGCGCCTCGCGCAGAAGTTCACGGTCAGCCGCGTCCAAGTCGTCGGGGCTCCACACCGTCAAGGTGCTTCGCCATTCTCGGGTTTGGGGTTTTGCCATAAGCGGCGGTCAAGTTACTGACAACTCACCCCAAACGCCGACAGCAAAATCAAAATGTCGTCTACCGCCACAAAGCCGTCCCCGGTCAAATCCGTCGTGCAGCCCGATTCGCATCCGAACTCCGCGAGCACCAACAGCACATCCCCCACTTCCACGGTGCCGTTGCCGTTGAGGTCTTCCGCACAGAGGGAGGTTCCGTCACAATTGAATCCGGGATCAGCGTAGAAGCAATCCCCTGGATCGGTAGCTGTGGAGTCGTAGTTGCACGCCGTTTCATCCTGGCAACCAGCGCATTCGCAGGCGTCGCAGATGCCATCCAAATCAGCGTCCGCCAAGCACGTGCCGTTGCAATCCACTTCACACGTTCCGCAGGCCGTCACGATGGGCGCTGGGTACTCGCACGAACCGTCTTCTTGGTTGGCCGAAGCGTCGTAGTTGCACGCGTTCTCGTCCGTGCATCCTGCGACCGCCGCAATGCACGAACCGTCGTCCACAGTTGCTTGCGGGTTGTAGTTCGTTGCCGTAGGGTCCGTGCATCCAGGCACGGTTGGAGCGTCCAAACAGAAGTTGGCGCTGATCGTGCTGGCAAACTCCCCTCCGGAAGCCAACACCGTGCCTCCAGAGCTCAATTCGAACGAACCTGATCCGAACGCGCAGCAAATCCCGTCGCCGTAGCTGTCGTTCACGGTCAACGTGTAGCAGCCGTAAGGCAGACACACCGTTTCAGAGTAGGTGGTCCCTGTGGCTCCGTAAGGGCCGCCCGACCACACCGTCGAACCCGCGTCGTTGGTCACCGACCACGTGGTCTCCCCGGGATAGTTGTCCGTCACGATGGTCCACGTCACATCCGCGCCGGAAGAAGTGGCGAAGGACGTCGTGTACGCGTCGTTCGAGGCGTTTTCATCCGCAGCCCCTGTGAGCGTGACAGAAGCATCCACGGTGTGGTCGCCATCCGCCAAGGCCAAGCACGGGCCCGCGTCACACAGCGCCACATCCACCCCTGCACCGCTGGCCAGGGAGCCCGTCCACGAAATCACCGTCGGAGTGCCACCGTCCACAGCAATGGAGACGTTGAATGCGGTCACCGTCTGTTGTCCGACGTTGAACACCGTCACGACGGGTTCCAAGACGCTCTCGCATGGGCCAGGGTTCAACCCCTGAACCGACACCAACGCCAAGTCGTAGTCGATGTTTCCAGCGCCAGGTGTGATGCTGAAGTTGGCGTTGCTGATGTCAAAGAAGACGTTGTTGCTGGCCTTCACTTTGATCCGAGCTTGAGACGTTGTCAGGTTGGGAACCAAAACAGACGCGCTGCCGTCGTTGGGTGTTCCAGCCACGAGCAACGTTGGGAAGGTGTAACCGCCGTCCGTGCTCAAGTAAATGTCCACCGAGCTGCAGTTGACGCCGTTGCCATCCGTGCCGGCCACATCCCACGTCACCGCGAGCTGGCTGTTGCCGACCACCGTGCCCCCTCCGTTAGGAGCTTGCACCACAAACGGTCCGGCATTGGCCGTCACGCTCATCGTCTTCAAATCGTCGCTGAATCCGCCCCCGCCAGCGCGGTTGTCGCGGATGGAGCACTTGAAATTCAGTTGACGGCTGTAGGTCGGCAAGTGCTCACCGATCGTCGTCGTGTTGTTCACCAAGTCCTGAATGCGCGGGAGTGTGCGCGTTGGTGACGACGTGGACGAGAACGACCGGAAAATGGGTTGGTTGCCGGATGGGTTTGTCAGGTTGTTGTCGCCCGTAGCCGTGGTGGGCCCAAGGTCGTATTCTTCCCAGTTGAACGTCACCGCATCGCCATCAGGATCTGACCCCGTGGCCGTCAACTCGAGGGGCGTTGAAATGGGGACCACCAAGCCGTCCGTTCCTGCGCTCACCGTGGGCAAGTTGTTGCCTGTTGGCGTTTTCACGGAGCACGTGTTTCCGTTCCCGTTCACCGTGAACGCAATCATTTCGTTGATGCTGTGGTTGTGGAAATGGTCGTCCGAGTTGCTCTGCAAGTTCGGAGCACAAATTCCTGCGTACCCCATGATGGTCGACGCCGAACCTGGTTCGTAGGCGGCTGAAGACGCGCGGTTGCAGCTGTTGTTTTGGGTGTGGTTTCCGCCGTATTGGTGGCCCATTTCGTGCGCCACGTAATCCACATCAAACGGGTCACCCACAGGAGCACCTTGGCCCGTCACACCGCCAGCCTTGTTGCTTCCGCAAGGTGACTGCAGGTAGGCCACGCCGCCTCCGCCGGTGGAAAACACGTGACCGATGTCGTAGTTGGCGGAACCAATGACGCTGTTGCACGTGTTGATGTTTTCGGACAGCATCGTGCTTCCGTTGTTGTTGGTGTACGGATCGTTGCCTGAATTCAGGAACACGAGTTGGTCGTTGTTGGCAACCAGCTCCATCGTCAGGCACGCGTCGCGTTCGAACAGTCCATTGACCCGAACCATCGAGGTGTTCATCGCAGCAAGCACGCTCGAGACGGTGCCACCGTGGAACGAGGCGTATTCGCCGGTGCAGGCCAGGGCGAGGCGGTACGTCCGCAACTGAGAGCCGTTGTCCACTCGATTGACCGACACGGCAGGACGCCCCATGGTCTTGACTTGCTTTCCTCCGGGGTGGGCATCCATCACGTCCGAGGGCTTGTCCGTGGGCACGTCCAAGGCCATGCAGCCCTCAGGCTGCTTCGACGTGGAAGCGTAAAACGCGGAACGCGTGTAGCTGATGACCGTGTTCCGCTCTCCGGGATGGTAGGGATCGATGTACACGGTTTCTCCTTCGCCCAAAATCATGGCGTGGAACCCCTGCGGAGTCACGTCAAAACGCAAGGTCGCTTCAGGATGATCCACACCCTGCCCGGCGTAGACCTGGATTTCAGGAAAGCGCTGCGCAAGTTCAGGAGCCATGATGGGGCTGTTGACAATCGCAAATCGCTCCAGGGTGCCGTCCGGCATGGGCAAGTCCAAAATCAGAGCCGAATTGCGCGCCTCAAAGGCCTTGCCCTGAGGCGCCTGAGCCAGCCATCCTTCCAAGCGTTCCACGTCCAATTGCCACGTGGCATAGTCCATCACCTCCACCGTAGGCGCATCTGAACGGGAGGACCCTCCCTGCGTCCAAAACGACGATTGAGCGTGTGAGACAACAGCCACGAGCGCGGCACAAACGAGGGACACTCCCCTCTTGGCATTGGGAATAAAACGAAACATGGTTACTTGGTTTTGGGGTCCGCGAAGACCTCTGTATAATCCTTCAACAGTTCAAGTTGTTCTTTGGCAGGGTTTGGCAACTGGTGTGCCCAGCGCTGGAACTCGGCCCCGAAGGCTTTCCGAAATTGCGGCTCCTCTTTGAGGACGTGGTTGTTGAGCCGCTGCAGGTTTCTGCGCACGTCTATCAAGAGACGTTCGTGGACCAGCAGCAACCGCTGCCGCGCCGTCCAATTGCCAAACCGCCACGCCACAGAGTGCTGAGTCGCAGCCGTCATCAATTCTTCTTGCAATCGCGCAAGGAACGAGGCGTATTTGGAGTTCGGATTCGACATGTCACCAAAAGATACAACATAAAACCCCGTTGTGACACCAACGGGCTTTGAAGGTCAGACGTAGATTTTGACAGAAGGTGGCTTTAGTCCTTTCCATTTGCCACTCTTTGTGTCTACTTTTCATCAGCAATCGTGAAATCCATGAACCGCTCCCTCTCTTCGTTTCTTTTGGCGACGACCGCGTCCCTTTGGATCGGATGCACGCATTCACCGGCAACACCGACGGATCCAACCCCAGATCCCAACGACCCGCCCATCGAAGAAGCTCCTCCGTGCGACCCCGAGGTGGTCTATTTTGAGCAGGACGTGCTGCCCATCCTTCAAAGCTCGTGCGGGTATTCCGGATGCCACGATGCCGCCACCGCCGAAGAAGGCATCGTGCTGATCTCCTACGCGAGCATGATGAACAGCGAGGAATCCAATTTGGTCGTGGCAGGCCAACCCCAAAACAGCGAGCTCTACGACGTGCTTGATGAAGACAACCCCGACAAATTGATGCCCCCTCCCGGGGATGGCGGGCCGTTGAGTCAAGAACAGATTTATTTGATTTGGACGTGGCTGGAACAGGGGGCCTTGAACAACTCGTGCGCCGATTGCGACAGCACGCTTGCCTCGTACAGCGGCGCCATTGAGCTCACCCTTGCCGCTTCCTGCACGTCGTGCCACAGTGGAGCGACCCCAGAGGCGGGTGTCGATTTGACTTCGCATCCTGGCGTGGTGGACGCTGTGACGAACCGCAAATTGATGGGATGCATTCGGCATGATGCCTACGCTCCCGCCATGCCTCCCTCGGGCAACCCGCTCACGGATTGTCAAATTCAACAATTCCAAAACTGGATCGATGCCGGCATGCCCAACGATTGATTGGAACTTGGCCAGTGCATGGGTGTTGGGGCTGTCCCTTCTCGCCGGTACTTGGGGACTTGGCGGGTGTTACTACGACGTGCGCGACGAATTGTACGGTCCAGCTGTGGATTGCGACACCACCGTGGCGGTGTCCTACTCCGCCGACTTGGTGCCGCTGCTCGAATTGAATTGCAACAGCGTTGGGTGTCACGGCGGCGGTGTAAGTCCCGACCTCACAGCCCATGCGGGGGTCGCCCAAAGCTCCACAGAAGGAAGCTTGCTCGAGCGCATCCGCAAACTGCCAGGCGACCCTCTCATAATGCCAAAAACCGGCACCCCTCTTCCCGAATGCGATCTGCGTTTGTTTGAGCGTTGGGTCGCCAATGGGGCCCCCAACAATTGAAACACAATTCACCTTACGTCCGCATGAAAATCTTTCTCAGCACCATGCTTCTCGCCTCGGCTTCGTTCGCGAGCGCTCAACAATTCATGACCCGTTCAGGACAAGTGCACTTCTTCTCGGAAACAGCGATGGAAAACATCGAAGCAGAGAATGCCCAAATGAGCGGCTTGCTCGACGCCTCCAACGGCGGGTTTGCCTTCCAAGTTCAGATGCGCGCATTCCACTTCGAAAAAGCACTGATGGAAGAACACTTCAACGAGAATTACGTCGAGTCGGAGAAATACCCCAAAGCCACGTTTCAGGGGTCCATCCAAGATTGGGACGACGCTTGGAAAGACGGCGAATCCCACGACGTCGTCGCGACGGGGTCGTTTGATTTTCACGGCGTGAAGAAGGAACGCGACATCGCAGGCACGCTCACATGGAACGGAAAAGGCTGGGACATTGAAACGCGTTTTCCAGTAGCCTTGGAGGACCACAAGATCGAAGTGCCGGCAGTGGTCAAGGACAACATCGCTCCCGTCATTGACGTGGACGTGAACGCCACCCTCGACCCGAGATGAAGGTGCGCGCCTCTTTCGCACGAACGGCCGCCCTGGGCTTGGCTCTGGCGGCTTTCGGAACCGTATCCGCTCAAGGACTGCTGGACGCGCTGAACGAGGCCGTCGAAGACCCCACGTTGCCGGTGACGGCGACGTTCAAAGACACGCGCATCGTCAACGTGCAGAGCAACGAGACCCCGGCCGAAGGGGTGCTTCACTTTGTGATTGCGCACCGATTTGGCACCCTCAATTCGGGGGCGTACGAGCTGTGGGGACTCGACAACGCGCAGATGCGCATGGCGTTTGACTACGGCGTCACGGATCGTTTGGCCGTAGGCGTGGCGCGCAACACGTACCAAAAAACCTACGAGGCCAGCATCAAGGCTCGTCTCTTGCGCCAGAGCACCGGACCAGACGCTTTTCCCGTCAGCGTGACGTGGTATTCTGTGGCGATGGCCAATGGCCTCAAGGCGCCGACGGACGTCACCCCCTACTACTTCACGCACCGATTGAGTTACGTGAATCAAGCCGTGATCGCGCGGAAGATGAGCGAGGACCTGAGCTTGGCGCTCGTGCCGTCCTTTGTGCACCGCAACTACGTCCAAACGACGGAGGACGCCCACGACCTTTGGTTGGTGGGTGTGGGCGGCCGGTACAAACTGACTCAGCGCTTGAGCATCAACGGGGAGTACCACCACTACCTGACTCAACAATTTGAGGAAGGCTTTTCACCGAGCTTGTCGCTGGGCGTGGACATCGAAACCGGAGGGCACGTGTTTCAATTGCATGTCACCAATGCTCGTGGCATGTTTGAGCGTTCGTTCTTGGCCGAGCCCGCGGGGAGCTGGGCGGACGGGAGCCTGTATTTTGGGTTCAATTTGAGCCGAGTCTTCACAATCAAATCGTAAGTCCCTACCTTTGCACCACGCGGACGAACAACCCCGCGTGCGTGTTTCACCGCGGTCGGCACGCCCCCTTTGGAGTTTGCACGAGGCAGAACGAAGGCTTGACAGATCCGGTGCGTAAGCCACAACGTTTGATTCGTGGCACCATCCATTTCTCATGAAGTTTTCTGACATGGGCCTGCACCCTCGGGTGCTCGAAGCCCTGATTCCGCTCGGTTACGAGCAACCCACCCCCATTCAAGAACAAGCCATCCCCCACGTGCTCAACGGACGCGACGTGATGGGCATCGCCCAAACGGGAACCGGCAAAACAGCAGCCTTCTCGCTGCCCATTGTTCACCACTTGGCCCACAACTTGATGCACGGCCGCGCCGTGCCGCGCGTTTTGGTCCTCACTCCGACACGTGAGCTTGCTGCGCAAATCGACGACAACGTCAAGGCCTACGCCAAGAACGTCAAAGTGCGGACGGCATTGATTTTTGGCGGTGTGAGCCAGCACAAGCAAGTGGCCCAAATCCGAAAAGGAGCGGACGTGCTCGTGGCGACGCCCGGTCGCTTGCTCGATTTGTGCAACCAAGGACTGTTGTCGTTGGAGTGGATTGAGTTTTTGGTCTTGGACGAGGCCGACACCATGCTTGACATGGGCTTCATCCACGACATCAAGCGCGTCATTGCGATGCTTCCTGAAAAGCGTCAGAGCCTGTTCTTCAGCGCCACCATGCCGGACAGCATCGTGAAGCTCTCCAAGACCATCCTCACCGACCCCATCCGAGTGGAGGTTGCCCGTGTCAGCAGTGCCGCCGAAACGGTGGACCAACGCATGCTCTTTGTGAGCCAAGGCGCCAAACGCGACCTGCTCGTCCAAATCCTGAATCAGCCAGATGTCGAGACGGCCCTGGTGTTCACACGGACCAAGTACGGCGCCGACAAGGTGGTCCGCTACCTCAAAAAACACGACATCCGAGGCGAGGCCATTCACGGAAACAAGAGCCAACCCCAGCGCGACAAAGCCATGAACGCCTTCCGCAAAGGAAAAATCAAGGTTCTTGTCGCCACGGACATCGCAGCTCGAGGCATCGACGTCGAAGGCGTGAGCCACGTGATCAATTTTGAAATCCCCAACATCAGCGAGACGTATGTGCACCGTATCGGACGCACCGGACGCGCGGGTCGCGAAGGCGTGGCCATTTCCATGGTCAACGAGGGCGACGAGCGCAACCACATGCGCGACATCCTCAAGCTGATCAAGCGTGACGTTCCGCTCGACAAGGATCACCAGTGGCACCTTGACCTTCCTGCCATCACCTCGGACTCCAAAACCCACAAAGTCCCCAAAGAGGACGGGGACAACAGCCAGGCGCAGCAACGCCAAGGCGGATCCAAGAAAGGGCGAGGCGGCCGCGGACCGCAAGGGCAAAAATCCCAACGTCCGAAGCGCGATTCCAATCGCAACAACGACTCACGCCCTGCGCGCCAGGGCGAGCGTCGCGAGTCTCCCAACGGCACCACTCAAAACGAAGGCTCTCGGAATGGGTCAGGCGAAGGAAATCGTTCCTCGCGCCCAGGTGGAAACCGCAAGTGGAAAAACCAGACCAAGTTCCGTGGGCCCAAGCCTCAAGGCGACCGGACCTAAAAACGACTCAGCGGCTCAGCGACGGCGCTTCTTCATCGCTTCCAATTGCTTGGCAAGGAAGCGTGCCAGTGGCGCCGTCTCTGCATTCGTTCCCCGCTCTCGCCACACTTCCGCGACTTCCTCTCCAAGAAGCATCCCTGAAGCATGGAGAAGCTGGACGCCAACGTGCACCATGGCCACAGGCAAGGAAGTGTCCGCACAAAGCCCAAGGCCGAGATCATACAGGTCCTCTCCCATCGACTTCAATTCGGTGGCAGGGAGTTCCACCAAGGCTTTGAGCAATTCCCGGTGGACGCTGGGGTCTTGGGATTGGTCCACCGCTCGGAGGATGGCGGCGCCGTGACCCACCACAACGGACTTGTCGCAGAGCGCCGCATGGCGCAGCACCCAGGAAGCCTTTCGGGCGACGGTCCCACCCTTGGGCTGACTTGAAATGAGAATCAAGTCGTGCACCCAATCCGGATGATGGGCCGTTTCTCTCGCCAATCGCTTGGCTTCCTCGGCCGGAAGGCCAGTTCGGAGTCGAGCCTCCGGAAACTTCATTCGTAGCGCGGCTGGTTCCAAATCTTGACCGCATCCGACGCCTCGATGCCGCGCAACACCTCCGTCATGAGGCCATCGCTCAAGCCCACCTCAAGGTCGCGCCGTTCGTAGGTGTTTTCACCCACCAGCACGTCGACGTACGGCTGATCTCCGTCGTATTGCACAAGTCGTTCGCTCACCGCCAACACCTGCTTGCGCTCGTCGAGCACCACGTCGGCTGTGGCGGAATACCCTGCGCGCAGGAATTGACCCTCTTCGAGGATGACTGCGGCCTTGATTTCAAATTGGATCGCCCCTCCTTCAGCCACGCCTTTGGGGGCGATGTGTTCGAGTGTGGCTGGGATTTGGCTGCCCTCAATGGCGCCGATGGTCAGCCGAATGGGCATGCCCTCGTGGAGTTTCTCCACCTCGCTCTCGTCGATTTTTCCCACAAATTGCAAGTCCCCCATATCCGCCACAGAGGCAATGGTGGTGCCTTCGTTGAAATTGTTGGCCTCGATGACGCTGTTGCCCTTTTTCACCGGCACTTCCAACACCATGCCTGACACCGTCGCTTTCACCAAGGTGTTGGACGCGTTGCCTCCACCCCTGGCTGTGACGCCCTCTTGCACGATTCGGAGGTTGTCTTCCGCCGCGTAGAGTTCTTCACGGGCTTGCTTCAAGGCAAGCTCGGTTTGCTGTGCTTCCGCAGGGGCCAAAACCCCGCGCTCCAACAAATCTGCATTGCGGTCGTGGTTCGTTTGCGCGTCGTCCAAGGTGATTTGGGCTCGTGCCACACGGGACTCGGCATTGCTCAACGCAGCCACATCCGGAACGATCATGACTTCCGCCAAGACGTCTCCCGCCTCCACGAGGTCGCCGGCCTCGACCAAGACGCGGCGTACGATTCCGGAGACCTGAGGCTTGATCAGGATTTCCTGGCGAGGCTGAACACTTCCCGAGGCCAGCGTTTTCAGCACGATGTCCGTGACGCGCGGCGTTTCGGTGCCGTACAAAGCTTCTGCTTGTTGCTCCTGGTCGCGAAGGTGCTTCACCGTGTAGACCGTTCCGGCGAGGACGAGGACGACGCCGATGAGCAAGGCGATGAGTTTTCCGTTTTTCATGAGGATTCGTTCAGGTTCAAGATCTCAGGGCTTCCACAGGTTGGACACGGAGGGCTCTCAAAGCAGGCAAAATACCCGCAAAAGCTCCGAGGAGGGTCATGGTCGTGAGCGCCGTCACCAACACGTCCAGTGTGACGTGGGGATGGCGGAAAATGCCGTTGCTTTCAGAAGCGGCCAGGTACGTGTCGAGCGCCTCGAGTGCAAAGACGCCGAGCACGCCACCAATCAGCCCGGCAAACACCGTCAAGGTCAGGGTTTCCACCATGATCTGGATGACGATGACCGCAGGCGTTGCGCCCAAGGCGCGACGAACGCCCAATTCTTGGGTGCGTTCTTTGATCGTGATGAGCATGATGTTCATGATGCCGATGACACCCGCAAACAGGGCCAAGCCTCCAAACACAAACGACACCCAGCGAAACGCTCCAAACACGGTCGACATCTCTTCATGCATCTCCGCCATGCTCCAGTTTCCGAAGGCGCGATCGTCGTCGGGGTGGATGCTTTTTTGGGCCTTCAGCAAGCGCAAGACTTCGGCCATCGCCGTGTCGCCATGCACATCCTCGCGAATGAGCAGGCTCAGCCACCCCACCTCGTCGCCCATGTGAAAAGCGTGGTTGAAGGTGGTGTAGGGCGTGAAGATGTTGTTCTCGCTCTCCTCGGCATCTTCACCGGTTTGTTGACTCCGGTAGACCCCCGCCACGGTGAAAGTCACGCCCTGGATTTGGATGTGGCTTCCGACGGCTTCCTCGTCACGGTCAAACAACAACTGCCTCGCGCGCTTTCCAATCACCGCCACTTTTCGGCGTTCGTCCAAGTCGCGCTGGTTGATGTAGCGTCCCTCCGTCATGACGATGGGGTCAATGTCTTTGTACACCGGAACGTCCCCGTACACGCCGCACGCCGCCGTCTTCAACCCGTGGGTCACGTTGTTGCCGCCGCGCCATCCGCCGAGCTGGTTTCGAGGGGCGACCGCCTCGAGCGACGTGGCATTTTCCTCCAGGAAGGTCACGTCGGCGGTGTTGAGGTTGAAGTAGCGTCCTTTGGGGTAACCCTTGTAGGGCATCGTGGTGCGTTGCGTCCACAAGAACGCGCTATTCTTGACGCGGTTTCCCATGTCGGACTTCACCCCTTCTTCCAAGCCGTTGGACGCCCCGACCGTGATGAGGATCATGAACAGCCCCCATCCCACCCCGAGCGAACTCAGGAACGTGCGGAACGGGTTGCGCAAGTACACCTGCGCAAGCTCCAACCAAGGATCGCGTTCCCACCACCTCATTCGTCGCGAAGGGCTTCGACAGGTCGGATGGCCACAGCACGCAACGCCGGGCCCAAGCCACTCGCCAAGCCGACGAGCACCAAGACCACCAGCGCGAAAAGCGCGATGCGGTGATCCACCTGTGGGTTTTGGAAATATTCGTGGTTGGCCATGGGGGCCACCGTGGTCAGCAACCCGACTGCGAGCATCAGTCCGAGGCTTCCGCTGACGAGCATCAGAACGGTCGACTCCATCACCACCAAACTCACGATGCTGCCGTTGGTCGCGCCAAGCGCCTTTCGTACGCCAATTTCTTTGGTGCGCTCCTTCACGCCGATGGCCAAAATGTTGGCCACCCCCACCGCCCCGGCAAGCAAAGTCATCAGGCCAATGCCCCAAATGAACAGGCGGATGCCTTCAAAGATGGACGCGTACATGGCGTATTCCTCGTTGTTGTTGTCGACGCGAACGCCGCGGGAATCGTCGGGGTGCACTGCTTTGACGTCTTTGAGCCAACCGAGCATGCGGCCGCTTTGGGCGATCGTAGCGTCGGTGGTCATGTCGCCGGTGCTGTAAATGATTTGATCGAAGCTGTCGTCCGAACGGAACAAGGCCTGCGCCGTGGAGAACGGCACGTACGTCACGCGGTTTTCCCACCGCGACCCTGGGTCCTCAAACGTACCCACCACCTGAAACAGCACGCCGTTGATGCGCACAAAGGCTCCAACCGGTTCTGCGGATCGGAAAAGCTCCTCCACGATGTTGGGCCCCACCACGGCGACTTTGCGGGATTCCAAGACGTCACGCTCGTTGATGAATCGGCCAGAGAGCAGGTTGGAACGTTCCAGTTCGATGTGAGCAGGGTCCACGCCTCGGAGCCCAAAATTCCCGCTCGGATTCTCCCCGTCCGGATTCTCCCAAATCACCTCGGCACCCCACATCCGGATGCGACGGGAATAGGCCGGAATGGTGTCGGCTTGCGAGGCCAGTCCAGGCACGTCGCCGTTGTTCAATTTGATGGGGCGGTTGCTTTGGTTGCCCCGGTAAGCCACCTGAGTCCGACCGCCTTCCACCCAGATGCTGTTGACCGCGTCATCCGCAAACTGGCCCTCCACACCATGTTGAAGACCGTAGCCCAAGCCCTGCATGACAACCAGGATGAAAATTCCCAGAGCCACGCTGAGGCCCGTCAGGGTGGTGCGGAGCGGATGCGCCAACACGTTGTTGGCCACTTCCAACCACGCGTCACGATCAAACATAGCCCCCCGATTCCACCACCCCGTCGCGAAGGCGGATGGTGCGTTGGCACGCGGCTGCGATGTCGGATTCGTGGGTCACGACCACCATGGTCATGCCCTCGCCGTTGAGCTCTTTCAAGAGCGACATGACGTCTTCCGACGTTTTGCTGTCGAGGGCGCCAGTGGGCTCGTCCGCAAGGATGACACGAGGGTTGGCGGCGAGGGCGCGTGCGATGGCGACCCGTTGTTTTTGGCCTCCGCTCATCTGCGAGGGCAAATGGTCGGCCCAATCCAACAACCCTACGCGCTCGAGGAGTGCGTGGGACCGAACGGTTCGCTCCTTCCGCGGGACTTTCTGATAATAAAGCGGCAGGGCCACGTTTTCCGCGGCCGTTTTGAAGTTGATCAGGTTGAAACTCTGAAACACAAAACCGAGAAGTTCCCGACGCATTTCGGCGGCGCGGCGTTCCGAAAGGTTGGCCACCAATTTGCCGTCCAGCTTGTAGGTGCCTCCGTCGTATGCATCGAGGAGGCCGAGGATGTTCAGAAGGGTCGATTTGCCTGAGCCTGAAGAGCCCATGATGGCCACGAGCTCGCCTGACCCCACAGCCAAATCGACCCCCTTCAGGACTTGCAGCGTTTGCGAGCCCGTGGAGTAGGATTTGGTGATGCCGCGGAGGTCAATCATGAGGGCGAAGATACAGGCATGTCCAAGGGGAACAGCCCAAGTCAATGAGATGTTGTTGCCTTGAGAAAAGGCTTTCAACAGTTTTTGGCACACTCCTTGTCTTGGGTGAAGAAACATCATTCACCCTTCAAATCTCTTCGTCATGACCCGACCCCACTCCTCCCTCGAGCGCCTGCTTCTCGCCGCCGCCATTCTCGCCTTGCTCCTGGGCTTGAGCTTCGCCGCTGCGGCTGCTGGCCCTTCGGACAACAACGAAGTGCCTGTTCAAAGTGCCATCGATCACGTGGTGGTTTACGAGCAAGGAGCCCAAATCGAGCGCCTTGCATCAGTCACCCTCCAATCAGGTATCAATGTGCTCGTATTCAAGGACTTGAATACCGCCATCGACCCATCCAAGGTTCGCCTTTCTGGCCACGGCGACTTCACCGTGCTCGGCATCTCGCATCGGTACCACACGGACACGCTCGGAGGAGCCGACTCGCACGACGAACGCATGCGCATGACAGAGCTCCGCAACAAGCTCACGCGCAACATTCAATACGCCCAGGCACGCCGCGTCTTGTTCGACCGCGAAGAGCAGCTCTTGCTCCAGAACCAGGACTTCAAAGTCAAAGACACGGGTGTGGACCTCGACCGCTTGATGCTAGCCACCGCCTTTTTCCAGGAACGCTTTCAGTTGATTCAGGAAGGTCGCGCGGAAATTGACCGCGAAGTGGCTTCGTTGCAAGCGGAAATTGTCGCCCTGGATCTCGCGATGCAGCAGCTCCCCACACTGCGCACCGCCACGTCCTTGGAAGTGATGGTCCGCGTGGAGTCGGCCAAAAGCACTCAAGGCGAACTGGTCTTCAGCTACTGGATGCAACAAGCCGGTTGGACGCCGAGTTACAACGTGCGGGTGAAGGACATCGACGATCCCATGCGTTTGGAATGCCAAGCGATGGTGCACCAAACCACGGGCGAGCGCTGGGAAGACGTCACGCTCACCGTGGCCACTGGAACCCCATCTCAAAACCGGTCCAAGCCCAACCTCCAGCCGTGGTACATCGACGGTTCGCAAGGTCGAGCCGGAGGCGCCACCTCTGTTTCGTCCGCGAACGCGTGGCTCAAGGCCCAGCCGTACAACCCCACCGTGCGCGAGGTGCGAGGGCAGTTGTACGACGCCAACGGATTGCCCCTCGTGGGAGCGACAGTGATGTCCTCCGACGGCCGAAACCGCGCGGTCACAGACATCAACGGGTTTTACAACCTTCAAGTCGCCCAAGGCACCACAGCATTGTCTTACCAGAGCGTGGGGTACGCCGTGGAGACGATGAACATTTCGAGCCCGGTCATGAACGTGTCGCTCGCACCCGCGATGGCGCTTTTGGAAGTCGTCGCCATCGCAGAAGACGCTACGGACGAGTCAGAGAGTTTGTTTGGACGGGCATCGTCACGTCGTCGCGAAGTGGAAGAAGACCTCAGCTTCGTGGCGGTGGACATCGCGCACTCCCCGACGCAAACGCGCTTCAACGTCGCCGCCACGTACGACATCCCCTCGGACGGCCACCCCCACGCGGTGCGCATCCAAGATCACAACCTCGAGGCGGACTACCTGCACCAGTGCGCACCCAAACTCGATCCCCAAGTGTACCTCACGGCGATGTTCACGGACTGGGAGTCCCTCGATTTGATGAACGGCCGCATGCACGTGTACTTCGGAGACGATTACGTGGGCGAAAGCCAATTGCGTCTCGACTTCGTGGAAGACACGCTGGCCATTTCACTTGGCCCCGACCCCAACATCGTCGTCCGCCGCAAGCGCACTCTGCGCGAAGACAAAATCGGCGCCTTCACTGGCAAAAAGGAGTTCAACCGCGAGTACACGTTCACCGTGATCAACCGCAAGAAAAGCGACATCCACCTCCAACTCGAAGACCAGTTGCCTTTGGTGCGTACCGATGAAATCGTCATCGACCGTTTGAAACTGGACGGGGCGACGGTGCACGAAGCCTCAGGCCAGGTGGTTTGGGACATGGACGTCAAAGCGGGAGACACGGAAGAACGCAAGCTTCGCTACGTCATCCAATCGCCTCGCGAATTGATGGTGCTTGCCGATTGATCTTCAGGGGCAACTCCGCTGCGATTCATGCGCCGCATTCTTCTTCGGGAGGGTGCGGCGCAGTACTTTTCTCCCATGCCTCGCCCCACCCTCTCCCCGCTTTCGAACGTGCTTCGCGAAGCGTATTCCCCGTCGCGTTTTGAATTCGAAGGGCAGCAGGTCTTGACGAACGTGACCGAACACTTGAAGCAAGCCCAAGCTCGCTCCAGAGCGTCGTCCTACCCTGCCCCGGCGCCAGAAGAGGAACGCGCCTTTTGGGAAAATCCAGACCACCAATCCAACGGCATGCATGCGTTGCACGGCCGCGTGATCGCGCACTCCAACCACCTTCACGACCCCCGTTACATGGGACACCAGGTGGCCCCCGTCCTTCCAGTCTCAGCCTTGACCGGGATGGTTACGGACGTGCTCAACAACGGCCAGGCCATCTACGAAATGGGGCCATCCAATGCCGTCCACGAAGAACTGCTGATGGCGGAACTCGGCGCAGCACTCGGCCTTCCTCAAGGCTGCGGTGGCATCCTGTGCCACGGTGGCACACTTGGCAACCTCGTGGCGCTGATGGCCGCACAACGGCGCGTCGCACTGGATCTCGGAGTGGATTCGTGGCGAGATGGCATCCACGCTTTTCCCCAACCGCTGGTCGTGCTTGTTTCTGAACGCGCGCACTATTGCATCGATCGCGCCATGCGCATCCTCGGATGGGGCGCTGCAGGGACAGTGTTGGTGGAAACGGACAAACGTCACTGCATGGATGTGGTCGACTTGCGGGCGAAGTTGGATGCTTGCGCGGCCGAAGGAAAACGTGTCCTCGCCGTTGTGGGCAGCTCGTGCACAACGAGCGCCGGTGCATTCGATCCGCTGGACGCCATTGCAGACGAATGCGTGACTCGTGGGGTTTGGCTCCACGTGGATGGGGCGCATGGCGCAGCGGTGGCCTTCAGCCCAGCTCACCGGCACCTTGTCGCCGGAATGGGGCGTGCAGACTCCGTGGTGATGGACTTCCACAAAGTGTGTGGATTGCCTGCCCTTTGCACCGGTGTGTTCTACCAAAAACACGCGGACAGCTTCTTGCCCTTCTCTCAGCATGCCGAATACCTGTGGGACAACGCCAACGACCTCGACTGGTGGGACACTGGAAAGCGTACCCTCGAATGCACCAAACGCATGCTGAGTACACGACTTGCCGCCATCCAATCGGAGTACGGCTGGGGAATTTGGGGCGAGCTGGTGGATCGAATGTGGGAGCTGGGGCAGGTTCTCGCAGGGATGGTGGAAGAGCGGGATCGTTGGGAATTGGCCATGGTTCCGCAGGCCAACATCGTGTGCTTTCGACCAGCACCCCGAGGCGACCTGAACCACGACGCGTGGAACCGTACTGTGAAGGCGCTTCGCAAGCGTCACCTCGCCGAGGGTTCGGGTTACGTGGTCCAAACCGAGTTCGACGGCACGGTTTGGTTGCGATGCACCCTCATGAATCCGTTGACCGAGGAAAAGGACCTCGTGCAGATGCTGGACGAATTTGAGTCCTTCCTGCCCTCCGTGATGGAAAACATGGACGGGTTGTAGGAATTGTCAGTCGGGAAATTTATGTTTGGGTATGACCTACGTCAAAACACGCACTCTCACCGTTGAAGACGTGTTGCGCTCAATGACTCCAGCGCAGCGTTGGTGGTGGCGCATGTCGATGATCGCATCCGACATGTGGCGCGCGTGCACACGATGGTGGTGACCCCTTTGCTGGCCTGAGAGCTGGCCCTCCCCCTCGAATTCGCAGAGCCTCCCATGTCGGGAGGCTTTTTTGTTTCCCCTTTTTCTTTCCAAATCCTGATCGCCATGCGACAGCACAAATTCACCCTGGAGGAGCACGAGCTCCCC
>JAQCBJ010000097.1 GCA_027621555.1 Bacteroidota bacterium
CCAAAATCGACGACGACACGGTCGCCGCCCAGGTCGCCAAGCTCGGCCAGAAGGGCGATGCCGCCTCCGTAGGCGGCGCCTCCGCGTCCGACCCCTCCGACTCCTCAACCCGTGACATCATGCCTGCCAAAGACGAAATTACCTTCGACGACTTCACCAAACTCGACCTCCGCGTCGGCACCGTCCTCGAATGCGAGAAGGTCCCCAAAGCCGACAAGCTCCTCAAGCTCACCGTCGACACGGGCCTCGACACCCGCACGGTCGTCAGCGGCATCGCCGAGCACTTCGCCCCCGAGGACGTCGTCGGCCGCCAGGTCACCCTCCTCATCAACCTTGCACCACGCGCCCTTCGGGGCATCGAGAGCCAAGGCATGGTCCTGATGGCCAGCACCGACGACGGCGGCCTCCGCTTTGTCACCCCCGAGGAAGGCGTCGCCCCCGGCAACGTCATCAGCTGAGGATTCCCGCGAACATCTCCCGACTCTCCTTGTTCTCTCGGCCATGAGCCTTCTCGATCTCGCCTCCAAGCGCCACAGCCCTCGTGCCTTTGACGGATCCGCCCTGACCTGGGACGACCTCGCCGAAGCCTTTGAGGTGGCTCGCCTCAGCAGTTCGTCCTACAACAACCAGCCGTGGCGTTTTGTCGTCGGGTTGCGCGGCGAGGAAGGCTTTGATGCCCTGCTCGAAACCGCCGTCGAAGCGAACCGTACCTGGATGAAGGACGCCGGCGCCATCGTGGGCGTCATGGCCAGCACGGTGCTGGAAAAAACGGGCGAAACCGACCACGCCGCCTTGCTCGGCGTCGGCATGGCGGTGGGTGCGATGGAGTTGGCATTCACCGAGGCTGGGCTGGCCAGCATGCAAGCCGGCGGCTTTGACCGCGCGGCGTTCCGCGAGTTGCTTGGCCTGCCCGAGCACATCGTGGCCTTGTCGCTGCTTGCCGTGGGCAGGCTCCCTGAAGGTCACATCCCGCCTTCGAAGGCACGAAAAAGCCTCAGCGACATCGCCTTCCGCGTGGGGTACGACATCCGCTGAGGCTCCGAGCTGGACACGAGTCCGCTCTTTCCTTTCTTACTTCACAACCACGAGGTCGCCGCGGAAGCGCAAGGTCGCGTCGGACACGCCGGCCACCGTCAACACGTACTGGCCCGCAGCGAGGTCGTGAAGGTCGAGGTGCTGCGTCACGCCCTCCACAGGCCAGGACTGAACGATGCGACCGTCAAGGGCCGTGGCTCGAAGCTCTGCGCCGGCCAAGGACGAGGCGAGGTGGGCTGGGAAGGTCACGGTGGTGCAGTCCGTCGCGGGCGAGGGGTACGCCTCGATGCGGTGCGTCGTGACGAGGTTGGCAATGCGGTCCACTTCGGCGTACTCACATCCATCCGCGCTGTACGAGAGAGGCTCGTAGTTCAAGGCTTCCGGATCGTTGCACGCCACGAGGATGGGGAGGACTTGACGGAATTCGTTTTGGTTGTCGCCGTTGAGGAAGACCTGGCATTGGATTTGACCTGAAATCTCCCCTGACGTGGTGAATTGGGCCACCAACACGCGGTAGTCGTCGCCTGAAATGGCCTCCACGTTGCTCGCGATGGGCAGCACAAACCACGCGTTGCCAACCGTCGTCGTCACGGCCACGTTCTCCCCCGCTTCAAACGCGGCGAAGGCGTCGTAGTTGGGGTCGGCGAGGCTGATGACGTCGGCGGCGGCCGTGTTGTCCTCGGCACCAATGGTCAACCAACTGTCGAAGGCAAACTCGGGGAACGTCGAGAAAAAGGCCGGATTGATGTCGGTCGCAAAGGCCGTCGTAGCCAATTCGTGCTGGAACCAAGCGGGCTCCGTTGTGCTCGTGAGGTACAAGGGATTGTCGTCATCTCCGGAACAGCTCACCAAAAAATCGTCGTCGTGGGCCGTGTAGAGGTAGAGGCGGTAGGTGGTTTGGCCTGCGAGCTCACCCTCGGTGTGCTCCACTTCTCCCACCAACCCAAGCCAAGGGTCTGGAAGTTGTGCTTGCGTCAACACGGGCTGGAAGGCGAGAACCACCCCAAACACGGCGGCGGTCAAGCGAGAGGCAACGTTCAGAGTCATGAGATTGCGATTTTTCCGAAAGGTAGCGTGCGCACACGTTGGCTTCGACGGCCAACGTTTGGGAAAGTCGCACGAGAGTCACAAGAGAATGAAAAAGCCCCACCAAAAGGCGGGGCTTCGTTTCAAGTTTCGTTGTTGCAGGTTAGAGAGGGCGTCACCAGCCAAATCCAACGTTCACACCCAGCCTCACGCCCATAGGGTTGTCGCTGGTGAAAAAGGACGAGGCCTCTTCCAAGGATCCCGCAGAACTAACCGACTTGTACTGGGGACCGATGAAGAAGTCCACCATGTAGCCGTCGTTGGCTTTTTGGTAGCCGAGGACCACCGCACCACCGTTGGCGCTGCGTTCCAAGATCACGTCGTCGGTTTCGTCCACGGTGGTCGCGCTGCGGAAACGGCCCAACGCGGCGATGTAGAACCCTTCGCACGCGCTTCCTCCGGGGTACCAACGCACCTCAGGAATGGCGATGAAGCCGGTTTTTTTGAAGGTCTCGCTGCTCACTTGAACACTGTCCACAGAGACGGTTCCTTCCGACGTGCCTCCAATGAAGCCGGCGGAGAGCTGCACGCTGAAGTTGTCGTTCAGGGCGTGCTCATACCCAAACTGATACTGCCCCACAAAGAAGCCAAGCGGATTGGCCTTCACGGCGTGGGTGTTTTGTTGAGCTGACATCGTCAGGCTCATCAGGGCTGCACAGGCAGCAAACATGAATTTTTTCATCTGAATGATTGAAAGGTTTCGGCCGCAAGAACGCGGCTTGCCCAACGCCACACCCTCCCTTCGCGCATTCAATGTTCATACTCCGGTGTGAACAACCCACCTAACTTTCTGAAAATCAAAAGGCCCCGCCCTAATGGGACGAGGCCTCTTTCGAAACGTGGAGCCGATATGCGGACTTGAACCGCAGACCTACGCATTACGAATGCGTTGCTCTACCAGCTGAGCTATATCGGCAAATCCTGCGTTCAGGGTCGGCAAAGATACGGAGGTCTTTTCAAAAAGGTTGCAATCCGCCGGGAGATTCCTTCCCTCGCTCAAGACCACCGCCCTGCGCGGTGGAGGTGTTCGGCGATTTGGACGGTGTTGGTCGCGGCACCTTTACGGAGGTTGTCCGCCACGATCCACAAATGCAAGCCTTTGGGGTTGCCCAAATCTCGCCGCAACCGCCCCACAAACACCTCGTCCTTTCCATGCGCGTTTCTGGGCATCGGGTACACCAAATCCTCGGGTCGGTCCTCCAACACCACGCCCGGGAATCCGGCGAGCGCCTCCCGCACCGCATCCATCTCGAAGTCCTTCGCGAATTCGACGTACACCGCCTCGCTGTGCCCTCCCTCCACGGGAACGCGGACGGCCGTGCAAGACAGCTGGATGCGGTCGTCCCCCATGATCTTCTTGGTCTCGTGGTGGACCTTCATTTCCTCACGCGTGTACCCGTTCTCTTGGAACGTGTCGCAATGCGGCAAGCAGTTCTTGTCGATGGGGTGTGGGTACACCCCCGTGCCTTGCTCGCCCCGCCGCTCGGCTTCGAGCTGCGCCACCGCCGCCTGGCCCGTGCCCGTCACGCTCTGGTACGTGTTCACCACGCCGCGCTCAATCTGCCACCGGTCGTGCAGGGGCTTGAGGCACATCACCAGTTGCATGGTGGTGCAGTTGGGGTTGGCGATGACCAAATCCTGTTCGCCAATCACCTCCCCGTTCACTTCCGGAACCACCAATTTGTGGTCCTCCGACATGCGCCACGCGCTGCTGTTGTCCACCACGGTCGTCCCCACCTCCGCAAACCGAGGCGCCCATTCCAAACTCAAGTCCCCGCCTGCGGAGAAGAGGGCGACGTGCGGTTTTTGGGCCAATGCGTCTTCGATCGACACGACCTCCACCTCCTCGCCACGAAACGTCACCGTGCTTCCCACCGAACGCGCCGACGCCACGGGCAACAAGGTCGCCACAGGAAAATTCCGAGCCTCCAACACAGCCAACATCGTGCGGCCCACCATGCCAGTGGCTCCCACCACGGCAACGTTCAACGGAGTCAGTTCAGGGTTCATGGGTGTCGAAGAATGAGTTTGTAGACGCGCCGGGGGAATTGACCGGCGGTTTGGTCGTGTCCACGCGAAAATACGAGGTTTGCCCCGATGGGAAGAGGAAGAAAGAAAGCGCTCCTGCAGGCAGGGAGGCACGGCCGGCGTTGCGTCGCGGCATGCTTGGTGTGGTCCGGGTTGGGCACCTCGGTGTTGGGTCAGGCAGGAGGTTGGGCCACCTGGGAGACGAGCCACGCCGTTTGGTGTGGCCAGCAAGACCTCTGGTCGTGGTCGTACGACACCGATTCCATGCCCGTGCATCGGCTTCAATCTGCAGAATCAGGGCGCCAAATCTTGTGGGGTTGCCCCACGGACTCGGCCTGGCACCTTGGCGCCTGGGCCGCCGACGTCCTTTGGGAACAGGACGTTTCCGGTTCCAACGCCAACCGCAGCAGCGTGCTTTGGGCACCTCCTCCCTCCGGCGATCCGGGCGAATCGGCCTGGCTTTTGGCCACGGCACTGGAAGCCGGGTGGCTCGACAACTCAGGCGGGGTGACCGCGGGCGAAACGGGCTCCTCCGACCCCCTTCATTGCCACGGTCCGGGGATGGGAACGTGGACCTTGGAGCCCACCTGCCACGACTGGAGCTCACCC
>JAQCBJ010000098.1 GCA_027621555.1 Bacteroidota bacterium
GTTCAGCGCCTCGTTTTCCCAGGTGATGTCGGGCGAGTCGAAGATGTAGAGGTTCTCGGAGATTTGGTTTTTGATCTTCAGCACGTGGCCGATGAACTGCTTGAGTTTCTTGCCTGAAATCGTGAGCTTTCCGCGCTTCTCGAGGAACAGCTCGTCGGAGTCGGAAAACAGGATCGGCAGCGCAAGCGCTTGCTTGCATTTCCGGATGTTCAGCGCGTTGCTGATTTGGATGGCGATGGAAGCCCAACACCCTCATTGCGGATTTGGGTGCGGGCGATGTTCCATTCGTTGCGCGACGCGAACGAGCAGCAGCAAAGCGGGCACTTCAATCAAGGGGCCAATGACGCCGACAAAGGCCTGGTCGCTCTGCAACCCAAACACCGCCACCGCCACCGCGATGGCCAGCTCGAAGTTGTTGCCCGCTGCCGTGAAGGCCACTGCGGTGTTGTCGCTGTGGCTGGCCCCCATTCGACGCCCGAGCATCATGCTGATGAGGAACATTCCAGCGAAGTACAGCACGAGCGGAAGGGCCACCTTCAACACGTCGAAGGGGAGGGACGTGATTTGGTCTCCTTTGAGGCTGAACATGGCCACAATCGTGAAGAGCAGGGCGACGAGGGTCAGAGGCGAAATTCGGGGGAGGAAGGAATGTTCGTACCAAGTGAGGCCTTTTCTTCGCACGAACCACTCGCGGCTCACAAATCCGGCGAGGAACGGAAGGCCGAGGTAGATGGCCACGCTTTGGGCCACCATGGACACAGGCACGTCGACCGCCATGGACGGCAAGCCAAGCCATGCGGGAAGCTCCGAGATGAAAAGCCACGCGTAAAAGCTGTAGGCCACCACTTGAAACACGCTGTTGAGCGCGACCAACCCTGCGCCCAATTCTCGGTTGCCGCCTGCCAAGTCGTTCCAAACCAACACCATCGCGATGCATCGGGCCAATCCGATCAAAATCAATCCGCTCAGGTACCCTGGTTCGTCCCTCAAAAAGAGCACTGCCAACCCAAACATCAGCACCGGGCCCACCACCCAATTGAGGACAATGCTCAGGGTGACGATTCGGGTGTTGCGCAAGACCTCCGGCAGCAGGCGGTAGTTGGCCTTGGCAAGCGGGGGGTACATCATCAAGATCAGCCCCGCGGCCAGGGGGATGTTGGTCGTCCCCACCTGCATGTTCCCGAGGAGGTCCGGGACACTCGGCACCCATTTGCCCAACGCGAGTCCGAGCGCCATGGCGGCCAAAATCCACCACGTCAAGTGACGGTCGAGGAAGGAAAGACGTTTCCCAGTCATGATCCAATCGTCACAAATGCCGTGGCTTGCACGCACCAAAGGTGCGCAACGCCTGCTGCAGCAACTCCTGACTTTCGTCAGGGTAGTCGACGTCCACGATGCAGGGGTTGCTGAGCCACTGACGGAGGGCGGTCACCGCATCGCCTCCAAATTCATGGACGGAGGGAACGCCCATTTGGGACAGCGCCGCAGCATTGCATTGTTGCTCGAATTGGCCACGCATGGGGACCACAAAAAGCGGCTTCTTCAGGAAAAGCGCTTCGGCAGGCGTTTCAAATCCCGCGCCACACAACACGCCGGCACTCGAGGCCATGCTCTTCAAAAACCCTTCCGAGGACGCGGGCAAGAAGCGGACGTGACCATGCGTGGAAGGCACGGTCCAGTGACGCGAGAACACCTCCCAAGTCACTTCAGGAAACTCCCGCAGCACCCGCAGCAATGCTTGTTCTCCGTATGCCGGCAAATACACCGTGATGTGACCGGTGTTGGAGACGGTCGCCTCACGCACCTGTCGGCGAATGACGGGGGTCCTGATTTCCGGGGCGTAGCGTTGGAAGTGAAATCCAATCTCGACCTCGGCAGGCGCGTAGTTTTCCAGAATGCGGGCGGCGATTGCGTCGGACTGCAAGGGCTTGGGACTGCTTGGATGCTTGACCGCAGCTTGGTGGGACAACCCGACCACTGGAACGCCTTGCCGCCGTGCGGCCCAGGCAGTCAGGGGTTCAAAATCGTTCAGCACAAGGTCGTATCCACGAACGTCAAGCGATCGTACGTCGCGAAACAGGGTACGCGGCTTCAAGGCACGCAGCGACGCCCCCCAATCGATGCCGCCTTTCGTTCCAAATGAAAACCCCAAACCCTGAAACCGGCGATCCACCGACACGTCGTACGTGCGGTCCAGCGCACCTCCACTGACCCAAACGTCCACTTCGGCCATGTCCTTGAGAAGGGGCAAAAACTCGATGGCACGGGTGTGGTGGCCGTTCCCCGTGCCTTGAAAGGCGTACAACACCTTCATGTCAGATCATTGAAAATTCCACGAGCAGCTCCTGGAACAGGTCTTTGGTGCTTCGTGCCTTGACTTCATCACCCGCGTTTTCTCGCGCGGCCACTTCCTCTTGCCAATGAATTCGCCACTCGCCTTGGTTGTATTCCAGCGCCGTGCAATTCTCCACCCAGTCCCCGCTGTTGAGGTAGGTCACTTCGCCGTCGTCGGTTTTTACAATGCGGTTGGCCGGCTGATGAATGTGTCCACACACGACAAAATCAAACCCATTGCGGATGGCAATCTCCGCTGCCGTCTCTTCGAAATGGTTGATGAATTTCACGGCGCTTTTGACGCTCTCCTTGACTTTTTTGGACAACGAAATGCGGCCCTTTCCCAGCGCGAGGGACACTTGGTTGATCACGTGATTGAACCAAATCAGGGCGTCGTAGCCTTTCCCCCCGAGCATGGCCAGCCACTTGGAATGTTGCATGGTCACGTCGAACACGTCGCCGTGAAAGAACCAGGCCTTCTTGCCGCGGCAAAACCACCTTGTTGACGATTCTGAAGTTGCTCGTTTCGAAGCCCTTGAATCGGCGGAACACCTCGTCGTGGTTGCCCGTGATGTAGTAAATGGTCTTTTGCTTGGCGATCATGCCAAGCAGCTCCCGAACCACCTGCATGTGGGCCGCGGGAAAGTACTTTTTCTTGAATTGCCAAACGTCAATGATGTCACCGTTCAGCACGAGGATTTCAGGATCAATGGACTTCAAATAACGCAGGACTTCGGCTGCACGGCACCCGCGCATGCCCAAATGCAAGTCCGAAATCACGGCCAATTCGACACGCCGCTTGAGGTAAGGTGGTTCTTGGAGAGTCATCGCGCAAGGTGCGAGGCGCTTGTTGCCTCGAGGGCACCTGTGCGATTTCAATCCGTTAAGCCAACGCTAATTCTCCTGCACCGTGTGGACCCAGCAGGACAGAAGCCGTTCGAAGGGAAGTCAGACAAGGGTTTGACGAATGCAACCGCTGTCGGTTTCTCGAGGAGTGCCTGTGACAGGCCATTCGTCGAACCCAAGTTTGCTTGCCCTCACTCAACGCACTACGAACGACTGTGTGCCTCGGGCCGTTCGAATGAGATGCAATCCCGGCTTCAAGCCGGCAATGTCAATGGTCCAATGGGCGCCTTGGACTCTCCGACTTTCCATGCAAACCTGCCCTCGGACATTGAAAATTTGAAACCAGTCAGGCGTTTCACCCTCGCCAAAGGTCACATTCAACGCCATGGACGTCGGGTTGGGTGAAATCTTCCATTCTTGGGTTTCGAGGTCATTGATTCTGGAGGTGGCGCATGACATTTGGCCTTCCATATTGTACTCTTTCAAGTGATCCCAAATGACCTCGTGGCTGACAATGTCCATGTTGCCAAACGACCCTGGCCAATCGTGACCACCGCCATTGACTTTGTAGTGGATCAATTCAATGCAATCCTCGGCATCGGTCCACCTGTAGCGCTCGACACTTGAACCATCGTTTGTGCTGAGGTTGGGTATTTCTGTCACTTCAGGATCGTCCAAAAGTCCATTCTTCTCGATCCAGAGGGCGTTTCCTTCGTCGCTGCTGTGGAAGTACAAGGTGCCTTGGTAGGTGATTCCGTCGTAGTTGGACTCAAAGTCGTTTGTACCCAAAATGGTCACCACAGGGGTGGGGTGTGACGTCGCACAATTGGCATAAGATTCAGCATACATGGTCCTGGCTACGGCCCCGACCCCAGTGATTTGGTTGTTCAATCGGCAGGCAAGGTCATATACGAAGCCCCCACCATTGGAGTAGCCCATGGCGTACACCCGGCTCAAATCGATGCCATGTTGCGCCCCCATTTCTTCAATCAGGGCGGAAGTGAAGTTAATGTCGCTGTGTGGATTTGGCGAGGTGAAAGGAAGCTCTCCGCTTTGCACGACCTGCCAGTTGGTGGAACCATCGTCGTTGGCATCTGGCAACGCTTGGGGATACACCAAGACAAATCGGTCGCTGTCCGCCTTGTCCCTCAAATCTCCGATGCCCAACTGGAAGTCGGCTGTTCCAGCTCCACCGTGAAAGCACAAGACCAGCGGCATGGCTTCGCTGGGACTGAAGTTCGTGGGCAGGTATTGAAGGAAAGTTCGAGGGTCGCCGTCGACCACGATGCTTTCCGTGGAGAGTTGGGCCCATGTTGCTCCAGTGAGCATGGTTCCGATGGCCAAAAACGTGAGGCGTTTGCAGCGCTGACTGAGAAGAAATTTCATGGCCTGAAATTAATTTAAGGAAATTCCTCTGTTCTACCATGGGCTAAATGAGTCGTCGCGTTCCTCCCAAAAATCGAAACCAGGAGCAGTGTCGCGAAACACAAGTCGTGGACCAGGAGGGAGTTTCTGACCTGCGGTCATTGTTCCCCCCTTTCCCGTGAAGGGAATCGGCTCTTCAGGCC
>JAQCBJ010000025.1 GCA_027621555.1 Bacteroidota bacterium
GTCGACGTCATCACAGATGCCGTCCGCATCCGCATCCGCCGCGCAGTCACCGCCACACACGCCAAGCGCGTCGAGTTGGTTGCCGTCGCAGTCGCAGTCGCCTTCAGGGATGTCAGCACAGCCGCACTCGTAGATCGCACCAGGTCCGTTGCAGATGCCGCACTCGTCGAGGGCGCCAACGCAGTCGTCTACGTCGTCACAGATGCCGTCAGCATCGGCGTCAGCCGTGCAGTCGCCACCGCACACGCCCAAGGCGTCGAGCTGGTTTCCGTCGCAGTCGCAGTCTCCCACGGGGATGTCAGCACATCCGCACTCGTAAATCTCGCCTGGACCTCCACAAACGCCGCAGGCGTCGAGGTAGAGGCAGGAGCCGTCGTCGTCCGAGGCCAAGCCGTTGAAGTTGCAGGCAGTGGCATCGGTGCATCCGAGGACTTCGAGCTCATCGCAAATGCCATCGCCGTCTACGTCGTTAACGCAAGCGCCATCGCAATCGTAGTATGTTTCAGGGTAGGTGCAGTTGCCAGCGTCATCCGTGGCGTCTGAATTGTAGTTGCAGGCGTTTTCGTCCGTGCAGCCTGGAATTTCGAGTTCGTCACAAACCCCATCGCCGTCCGCGTCGTTGTAGCAATTGCCATCGCAGTCGTAAGGGAAGGTGTCGTACGTGCAGGACCCGTCGTCAAATTGAGCGTCCGGATCGTAGTTGCACGCTGTGGGGTCGGTGCAACCAAAGCTGAGGCATGAGATGAAGTCGCAGGAACCGTCGTCCACAGTGGCTGCAGCGTCGTAGTTGCACGCGAAGCTGCTGGTGCAGCCGTAAACCTCAGCATCGTCGCATACGCCGTTGCTGTTGTCGTCCGTTCCGCAGTCTCCACCGCACACGCCCAGTGCATCCAATACGTTTCCAGCGCAATCGCATGCCCCGTCAGGGATGTAGGTGCACGTGCCGTCGTCGTACTGTGCATTGGCGTCGTAGTTGCATGCCGTCGCGTCAGTACATCCCACTACGATGCAGGATGTGAAATCGCACGAGCCGTCGTCAATCAAGGCATCGGCATTGTAGTTGCACGCTGCGGGATTGGTGCAACCGAGGCAGTCGTACGCGCATGAACCATCGTCGTCAGTGGCCCCTTCGCTGTAGTTGCAAGCCGTAGCATCGGTGCAGCCGAAGATTTCAAATTCGTTGCAAATCCCATCTCCGTCGTTGTCGTTGACGCAATTGCCATCGCAATCGTAAGGGAATGAAGGGTATGTGCAGGAGCCGTCGTCAAAACTGGCGGCGACATCGTAGTTGCAAGCAGCAGGGTCCGTGCACCCAAAGGACAAGCATGAAACAAAATCACACGACCCATCATCCACAGTTGCGCTGGCATCGTAGTTGCAGGCAATCTGGATCGTGCAGCCTGGAATGTCAAACACGCATGACCCGTCGTTCAGGGTTGCTGCACTGTCGTAGTTTGAAGCCTCGACGTCCGTGCAACCGCATACCGGTGCTCCACCCGTCATCGAGAATGAAATGTCCACGCGGTGGTCGTTTACCTGGTCTCCCTCTGGGAAAACTTGGGCCCTGAACGAGCCACTGATGTCACCGTCGGTTGTGAGCTGTGCCATCAACACGCGCAAATCGCTTCCAGCCAAGGAATTGCTTGCCGTAGGCGGCAAGAGGTACCACCCTGAACCTTGGTTGTCGTTGACGACGAAGCTGTTCCCGCTTTCAAAATCGTTGTCCCATCCTCCCGCCAAAAGGGAGGCATTCACTTCACCATCCGCGGACGACGCCGGTCCATCGATTCCAATGGTAACCCAGCTGTCGAATGCCAGAATGGGAAGAAGTCCAAGGGCAGGTGCGCTGATGTTGGCGGGCGTCGCACCTCCAAAAACCGACTCTTGGTAGAACGACGTGGTGGTCGCCAGGCTCAAGGGGAATTCGTCGTCCCCCACAAATGCAGAGACGCCGTCGGTCGCAGAGACCGCTGTGAGGTACACTCGGTACGTTGTCATGCCAGCCAGTTCGCCCTCCGTGTGCTCCATCACCACGTCGATCTCGACGTCGTAGCCAGGGACATTGGATGTGCTGGTCAATCCTCCCGTGGACGCACATGAGCAGAAATCACACGTTCCGTCCTCGTCGGTCGCACTGCCGTCGAAGTTGCACGCTGCGGGATCGGTGCAACCCGCGATTTCGTCGCCGTCACATACCCCATCACCGTCGGCATCGGACAGGCAATTCCCCTCGCAGTCCAATCCAGATTCTGCAAAAACACACGACCCATCGTCTTGGGTGGAAGATGGGTCGAAGTTGCATGCAGAAGAATCCGTACACCCCAAACACGAAACGAAGTCGCAGCTGCCGTCGTTGTATGCCGCAGTTTCGTCGTAGTTGCAGGCAGATGCGTCGGTGCAACCGAGGCTCAAGCAGCTGGTGAATTCGCAGCTGCCGTCGTCAATCAACGCTGTAGAGTCAAAGTTGCATGCACTCGGTTCGGTGCAGCCCTGGCAATCGTAGGTGCAGCTCCCGTTGTCGAGGGTAGCGCCCGAGCTGTAGTTGCACGCCCCAGTGTCTGTGCATCCTGGTGTTTCAAATTCGTCGCAAACCCCGTCTTCGTCCATGTCGTTCACACAAACCCCGTCGCAGTTGAAGGGGAAAGAAGGGTACGAGCACGTGCCGTCGTCGTAAGTGACGGTCTCGTCGTAGTTGCAAGCGTTGGCGTCGGTGCACCCAAACGTCAGGCAACTGACGAAATCACACGTTCCGTCGTCGAAGACGGCCGCCGCGTCGTAGTTGCATGCGAGTTCGATGGTGCAACCCGATTCATCGGCGTCGCAGATGCTGTTGCCGTTGATGTCGTCGCATTGAGCGAGACCAGAAAAGCCCGTGAACAGGGCGAATATCGCTGCGAGAGAGGAGAGGAGGTAGCGAGAGAAACAGTTCATTTGCTGCGAAATCTTTGCATGATGTGCCCCTTTGAGCACGCTCATATTTCGATAAAAGATACAAAAATCAGTCGACAAAATACCTGTTTTAATCGATAAACAGCAAGAAACACCCGAGGAATTGACTCGATGGCCAAGGCGAATTGCTCGAATTCCGCTTCAGTACTGGGTTTCTACGCAACAGGTCTCGTGAATTTTCCTTATTTTGTTATCATGCTGCCGCTGATGGAGATACAGGATTTTTGGGGACCATCTATTTGGGTGGTTTTGTTGGGGGTGCTCCTGCTTCTAGGTGGGTGGTTTTTTAAAGCCATTTTGAAGCAGAGCCACGCGAGCAACAGCGATTGGAAGGCCCAACTCGACATCATTGAGTACTTCTCGCAAAGCGTGTTCCGTCAAAACACGACGGAGGACATTCTTTGGGACATTGCCTCGTCCTGCATTGAAAAAATGGGCCTTGAGGACTGCGTCATTTACTTGAAGGATGACACGCGCAACGTTTGGGTCCAAAAAGCCGCCTACGGCCCTAAAAACGTGGATTATCGCGCCATTCATGAGCCCATAGAATTGGGGCTTGGCCAAGGGATTGTCGGCAGGGTTGGACGCTCGGGAGTGGCTGAAATTATCGACGACATTTCTCAAGACCCTGACTATGTGGTGGACGATGCCATTCGCGGGAGTGAGATGGCGGTGCCGATCTATTGTGACAAGCAGGTCATTGGTGTCATCGACAGCGAGCACTCGCTGCAAGGATTTTTCACGCCTTCTCACTTGCGGATCATGCAAAACGTGGCGAACATCTGCGGTCAAAAAATTGGGCGGAGTTTGGGTGAGCAGCGTGTTGAGGAATTCGCCAAGTTTTTCGAACTGAATCCCAACCCCGTAGCACGGGTGAAACTGGACGGCACGGTGCTGCTGGCGAATGCGGCGGCGACCCGGGTTTTTGGACCGGCTTGCCAAGAGCGGCGTTCGTTGCCACCTCGCCACGCGCTGTGGGAATTGATCAAAGGGCTTGAAAAAGAAGGAAGCTCCAATCAACACCAGCTTCAACTCGCGGATTCTTGGCAGCAGGTGACGTTTACGAAGCCTGAAGGTGCGGAACACGTCGAGGTGTATGCGGTGGACGTGACGGAAGTGCAGGAGGCACGGACGCGGGCCGCACAAGCGGAACGGCACAAGTCTGATTTTTTGTCGGTGATGAGCCACGAAATCCGCACCCCGCTCAACGCCATTTTGGGGCTCATTGAATTGCTGATGAGAGAAGGCAACTCCAAGGAAGGGCACATGTCCCACTTGGCGTACATGGAATTTGCGGGCAAACACCTGCAGGGGTTGTTGACGGACGTTTTGGATTTGGAACGGTTGGATTCCGGGAATGCGGAGCCTCACAGGACACCTTTCGAGACGCGCGACCTTTTCAAGCGGGTGGTCAATGGGTTCGTGAACCGCGCCACCTCGACTGAAAACGAGCTTGTTCTGAAGGTGGAGGACGACGTGCCCGATGTGTTGATTGGAGATGTGGGGTGGGTTACTCAGATGCTCAACAATCTCATCGCCAATGCGTTGAAGTTTACATCTCAAGGCAGAGTTGCCTGTGGGGTGGCTTGGGAGGACGGCGCGCTTGTGATGCGTGTGGTGGACACTGGCAAAGGCATTGCATTGGAGGACATGGAGCGCATCTTGAAACCTTTTGAACAGGCCCAAGGGCGCGAAATCAACGTGTCCAACGACGGAGTGGGTCTGGGTTTGGCCATCACCAAGCGCTTGATCGACTTGCATGGAGGAACGTTGAATGTGGAAAGCGAGGTGGGGCAAGGGACTTCATTCACCATTTCCTTGCCCTTAGAGGTAGGGTCGGACAAGGAAACCCCAACAAATGAAAGGGCACAAGCAGGGGCATTTGTCATTCCGGCGGCGCCGGTGTTGATCGTGGATGACAACGAGCTCAATGTGTTGGTGGCCCAACGCATGGTGGCTAACTGGGGATACGAGGTTGTGACGGCGAGCAACGTTGACGAGGCCGAGGCGCTGCTCGTTAGCGAAAAGCCGTTTTTGGTCCTGTTGGACATCCACATGCCGGGAAGGGATGGGTTCCAAGCCGCGCAAGATTGGCGTGGTCGGAGAGGGGAATTCGAAGAATTGGGAATCGTGGGCCTCACGGCGGATGCCGAAATTCGTACGAAGGAAAAGGCGCTGGCATCGGGAATGGACAACGTGGTCGTCAAGCCCTTCAACCCGCCTCACCTTCGATCCGTCATTGAACAATTTGCCCGTCAACGGATTACGTGATTTTTTTATCTTGGGAGCAAACCCCTGTGCCATGCTTGATCTGTCATTTCGCTTCTCCTTGATCTTAATGGGTGTTTTCATGGTGTCGCCTGTTTGGGGGCAACCGGACCCCTGCATCGACCCTGCGTTGATCGATCCGAATGCCACGTGCATCACCCTTTATGATCCTGTTTGCGGCTGCGATGGCACCATGTACGACAACGCTTGCTTCGCCCAAACCCAAGGAGGCGTGACCTCTTGGACTTCCGGTCCCTGTGTGGTGGAGTCCTGCCAAGACTTGGCAGGTGTGGATTTTGGGGATTGCGACATGGTGTTGGGCATTGCTCAAGTCAACGGGGTGTGCGCGACCCTTTCCGGCTGCGATTGGGTGGTGGATGGCGTGGATTACAGCCCCGCCTTTTTCCAAGACGAACCGACGTGCACCATGTGCAACGAAGTGCCACCTCAATGCGGTCTGCAGTTGTTGACGTCGAGCATGGACGGCATGTGGTACACCTTCACAGCCATTGATCTTCCCCCAGATGCCGCCCTTGAATGGTACATCGACGGTTTTTTGGCCCAAACGGGAGGGGAAGTGTTTGAGGCCGGCTTCGACTTCAACCCCAACTGGAGCGTTTGCGTGCAATACTGGAGCGATCCCTGCGGCGGGTTGGTGGAACAATGCTATTCCAACCTCGAAGGCGTAGCTCCATGCACGGACGTGGGCGGGGTGGACTTTGGGCTGTGCGAAATGGCGTTGGGCGTAGCCAAGGTCACTGGCACGTGCCAATTTGTGAGCGGATGCGGCACGTATGCGGGAGGTGTAAACTACGCGGGGGCCTTTTTTGAATCGCTCGAGTCATGCATTTTGGGATGCGCCACCACGTGCGTGGACGCCGAGTTGCTGGCGTTGGGTGCCACCGTGGATTGCACCACGGAATACGCGCCGGTATGCGGTTGCGACGGAGTGACCTACGGCAACACGTGCGAGGCCATGTTCGGAGGAGGAGTCACGTCGTGGACCGAAGGGGCCTGCGATCCCAACGATCCCGTCTTCGGATGCACCTACGCCATTGCCTGCAATTTCGACCCCTTGGCCAACTCGGACGACGGGTCATGCCTGTTTCCTCCATTCGATTGCACGACCACATTGGCTGGAGGCTGCACTTACCCTTCCGCTCCCAATTACGATCCCAGCGCCTTGTACGACAACGGCACCTGTGCCTTTGAGTGGCCGAGCGAATGCCCAGGAGACCTGAACGGCGACGGCAGCATTTCGGTTTCGGACATCCTGACCATGCTCGGACTCTACGGTTCTGTTTGTTGAGTTTGTTGTCTGTGAAATGCCCAGGCATCTTATCTTTCTCCTCGATGAACAAAGTCTTCCAAATTCTCGCTGTTGCCGCGCTTGCCGCGGGTTGTCAATCCGGTTCTCCTGACGAATTGAACAACGTCGTTCCCTTGGAGCGACAACAAAAAGTTTACCGTGAACTGCGCTCTGCGATGAAGCAAGCAGGTGTCGAGGCCCTGGCAGCATACCCTCAGACTGGAATGCCTGAAGGAGGGGCGGAGGAATTCCGTGACCTTCAAGACAGCCTGCGCCTGGCGCATTGGGCTCTGGTATGTGACACCAACCAAGTCGCTTCGAATTACGGAGACTCGATTTGGACCAAAGGGGTGAAGGAAAAGTGGCCCGCCGTGGTCAAGGGCGCTCAATAAGCCCATTCATTCAAGCCAAACCCCCTTTCGTATTCGCTGAAGGTGGATGGGGGTGGGTTGAGTTGTACATTTTCACCCATGAACAACTCCCTTGCTTCTGTCGTTGCGTGCTTAGGAGTGCTGGTTTTCGGTGCCTTGCGAGCGCAAACCCCGGAATTCGTCAGCGATCCTTGGGAAGTGCGATTGGTTTCAATTCCCTCTGAACTGGATGCGGATGCTCAGCGCCTTTTTCGACATGGGGCGTCGTGGATGTCGTCCAACCCAGCCGCGGCGGACTGGAAAGTGATAAAACACGTGGATCGCAACCTGCCGTCGCGCCTGTGGGGTGCAGGCCAAGCCTTTGACAGCCCGGATACTGAGTCACGTGCTTTGGATGCGTGGACATGGGCGCTGGAAGGGTTTGGTTGGGAGCCTGCGGTGGTGGGAGACATTCACGTGGCCAGAGGCGCCAAGCACGAACGTGCCTTTGCGTCTCAAGTCTTGGAAGGATGGCCCGTACTGGGATCAAAGTTCCAGGCCAAATTTCACGAGAACCGACTCGTGCTGGTTTCCAGCGATTGGTGGCCAGCGTTGGAGCCCGTGGCTTCGAACGATGGGTTGTCCGAAGAAATGGTGGTGGCTCAACTTGAATCAGACATGGCGGTGAACCCCAGTGTCGGCAACGTGGGCACGACGTACGTCACGGATTTTGGTTGGGAGGATCTTGGCATGGCCTGGCTCCCGGTGCAAGAATCGGGCGAGGGTGCGTCCACGTGGAATGCTCACCCAGTGTGGCAATTGGAAATCACCGGCCGTCGAGGAGTCTTGCCTGTCCGATACTTGACGTGGGTGGATATGGCAACGGGCGCGGTCGTCATGCGTGTGAACCAGGTGGTGCACGAAGCACCGGCCAAGGAAGTAAACCGCATGGGGCTCAAGGCTTCGAGCACAGGCCGGGGGGTGGCCCGTGTGGAGGCGGCTTTGCCTCCCAACGTGTTGGGGCAGGTGAAGGCGTTGGCTCATGAGGCCTACCCCTACGAAGAGGCTGAGGCCTTGGCCATGCCACACCTCGAGATCCCGTTGGGCACGATCACCTACTTCACCGACACTGCAGGTCTCTTCAACACGGCCGCGGAGGGAGACTATCCCGCAGTGGACTTGCAATTGAAAGGGCTCTTTGCCACGGTGTACACGAACAACGCGACGCCGGCGAGCTGGGTGGACATTTTGGACGGCTTCAACGCACTTTCCGCGCCAGGAAATCCGAAAGAAGCCAGCGCCTACCGGAGCACCAACCTGATTCACGACCACATGCGCTCGTGGTTGCCGGAGTTTTCAGATTTGGATTGGAGCATGCCCGTGAACATCGACGTCGTGGGAGAATGCAATGCCTTTTACGACGGTGGCAGCATCAACTTCTTCGACGAGGGAGGAGGATGCAACCCCACATCGTTGATTGCGGACGTGGTGTACCACGAGTACGGACACGCGATCAACGATTGGTTCTACCAGAGCTACTTCTACGGGTTCAACAACGGAGCGATGAATGAGGGGTATGCTGATTTTTGGGCCATGTCTCTCGCGGACATAGCTGAAATCGGGAAGGGATTTTACACGGAGAACAACGACGGCATTCGTCGGTACGACGTCGATCCCAAGGTGTACCCCGAGGACATCGTGGGGGAGGTTCACGCGGACGGAGAAATCATCTGTGGCGCATGGTACGACACCCACCTGCTTCTCGGAGGTGATTGGGACGTGACCATGCCTTTGTTTGTCGATGCCTTCCCAGGGTTGCAAGCGACCGTTGTCAATGGATTTGAAGGAATTGCCTTCACCGACGTGTTGCTGGATGCCTTGCAGGCCGACGACGACGACGACGACTTGCTCAACGGCACGCCCAATGCCGCGGCCATCATCGAAGGATTCGACATTCACGGCATCTCTCTCTTTAGCTACGTCGATCTCGAGCACGAGCCCGTTGAATTTGCGACGGCCACTGAGGATGTGCTGATTGAGGCAGAAGCGTCCATAGACTTTCCCTACGTCGTGTACTTCGAAGCAGCACGACTGCACTACCGTACGTCGCCGAACGACGCGTACACCGTGGTGGACATGGCCCAAGACGGAGATGTGTTCTCGTACGTCATTCCCGGGGTGCCCTCGGGTACGGTGGTGGAATACTACCTCGACATCTTGGACGTGTTTGGAGGCACGAGTTCTTCTTCGCCCACGGCGGCGCACAAGCCGGTCAACGGCAACCTTCCTCACTACATCCTGGTGGGGGTGGAGCCCGTGTTGATCAACGATTTGGACGATTATTCTGAATTCGGCGTGTGGGACATGGACCTTCCGACCGACAATGCCACAACAGGTTGGTGGACCGAGGCCATTCCCGTGGGGTCCATGGGGGATGTGACCGACCCCAGCACCGTGGTTGCACCGTTGCAAGACCACACGGACGGTTTGTATGGATTTGCCTACGTCACAGGCCTCAATCCGCCATTGGGCGAGGGCATCGGAGCCAACGACGTGGACGGCGGGCACACCACCTTGATTTCGCCGATCATCGATTTGACACCGTACGAGAATCCTGTGTTGTCTTACTGGCGTTGGTATACCAATGCTCCTGCATCTGGGGCCAACCCGGCCAGCGATTGGTGGCAAGTGGAGGTGACCAACGACGGTGGAAACACGTGGCAATACCTTGAAAACACCTCCCAGCAGGACATTTCTTGGAGGCGCAAAGCTTTCCGCGTGGCAGATGTGTTGGAGCCGTCCGAATCGTTCCAGATTCGATTCATCGCTTCGGACAGCACCACCGTTGGGGAGGTCCTGGACGGAGGGAGCCTGGTGGAAGCGGCCTTGGATGACTTTGTGTTGTACGATTTGGCCAGCGGAGACGACGTGGTTGACGTTGTTGGGGTGAGCATCGAAGCCATGCCCAACCCGGCCCACGATGCGCTGTTGCTCAGCGGATGGACTCCAGCGAGCACGGTGCGGATTTGGGACATCCAGGGTCGAGAGGTCGGCGCGTTGCGCTCAGACGGGGCTGGACGGGTTCGCTTGGACGTGTCGGGCTGGACCTCCGGGATGTACGTGGCGAAAGGATGGGACGCTGGCCTCAATCAGGTCCAAGCCAAGTTCGAGGTGAGGCACTAAGGGTTTCGTCAGACGTCTTCGGTAGCAGCTGTAGGAATCCAACCGACGTTGCCGTTGTCGAGCTGAATTTCAGCCCATCCCGCCGACCGGTCTAGGATGCATGCCCGTGCTCCTTCGTGGAGCTGGAACAACACGGTGCCGCCCGAAGAGGGCGTGCTCAAAACGTCCACGCGGTCGTCCATAACGACAAGCTGGCTCGGCGTTTGGGCTCGAAGGTTGGACTCGCGCGCTCCCCAGAGCCCCACGATCCCAAGGAAAAGGGAGGCTACGCCGAAAAACGCGAGAGTGGTGCGTGAGTCGCGGCTGCTTTTGCGCCATCGCCAGCCCCAAAGCCCCCAGGCGGCGGTCCACCAGAAAAGGGCCCAAAGCACCCAACCTCGCACGCGTCCGGGCCCCACCCATGAAGAGAGCCAGTTGGACAAGCCCAGTTGAGGAATGGGGGTGATTCGGTCCACCACCCTTGACTTGAGCAACCCAAGGTTGGCTTCGAGGTGTTCGTTGGTCGGCTGAAGCAATGAGGCCCGTTCGTAGTGCAGCCGCGCTCGACCAAGTTCGCCGAGCTTGAATGCGGCGTTTCCCGCATTGAATTCCGTTTCGAAGTGCCGGTGGGAGTTGAGGATGCCCTCGTATTGCTCGAGCGCAACCGCGAAATCGCCTCGCTCGTAGGTTGCATTGGCTGAATCAAAAGCCGCGGTGAGGTCGGCGCGACTCGCCGACTGCCCACATGCCGCGAACGCCATCAACGAGGCGACGAGGCTCCATGAAACCGTGAGAAATCTGCGCATCATTTCCAGACGTTTTCGGTGGTTTCAGCCAATTCAATCAACGTATTGGTCAGGGATTTCAAATCCCCGGGGGATGCTCCGTAGCGCTGCATTTCACAGGCCGTCCAAAGGTCGTCCCAAGACCTGGCGAGGCCTTCATCTTTGGCGGAGATCCGAAGTCGAACGTCCTCTCGCGTCAGCGAGGAACGGTCGAGTCCTGTGCGGGCCATGAGGTATTGCTCCATCGCTTCGCCTACGGCTTCGATCGTCGCAGGTGACGATTGGGCCAAGCTTTGTTTCAATGCTTTCAAGGCTCGCTTGCGGCGCGTTCCGCGAACATCCCGTTGTTCCTGTTTGCGCTTGCGACGCGCCAGGGCCATCAACCCAAAGAGCAGAGGACTCGCTCCCATGGACAAGCCAAAGGCCCAGGTGGTCCAAGGAGGTCGTGATTTGGGGTAAAAGGTGCTCACAGACGTCAGAATGTGCCTCACGTCTTGGTTCAAGACCTGCACATCTTGCTGGTGCGTGAAGGTCAGGCCAGAGGCTTCTCCTTCTCCCACAATGTCGCGAGCAACGTGCAACTTGATAGCCGGTGCGCTGCTGGTGACGTGCCTTCCAGTTAAGGGGTCGAACGACGTCGCTGAAAAGGACGGGAGGACGTAGTCTCCCGGTGCACGTGGGATGGCCACGAATTTGAAACGACGGGAGCCTCGTTCTCCTTTGGCGGTGATGGAGATTTGGTCTTCAACTTCGGGGTCAAACACCTCAAATTCCGACGGCCACGCCACCTCGGGTTCACGCACGAACTTCAAGTTGCCTGCCCCCCTGAAGGTGACTTCGTACGTCACGGCCTCATTGGTGCGCAGGCTGTCGGCGGAAAGGCTCTGTTCCACGGTCAAATTGGCGAATGTGCCCAAGGAATTCGGAGGAGCGGACTCGGGGAGAGGGAGCACCTCAATTTCCACAGGGTCGCACGTGGCTTGAATTTCACGGCCCTCAAAGAAGTTGATCCGGAGGTACCCGTTCAAAGTAAAATCCTTCAACACCAAGGTTCCCGTCTGTTGGGGAAACGCGACAATCTGCCGTACAGTGGCCACGTTGTATCGCTTCCCGTTGATGAGCTGCGGCTCCCAGCGCGCCTCGGGGCCTTGCACGGTTTCTTTCCAAAACCCTTCCAATTCGGGGATGTCGTACTTCCGGACGTCCAAGTTGTTGTACCGGTTGTAAATTTTGTAGGACAACACCAGGGGCTCGCCGAGGTAGACCGTGCGTTTGCTCGGTTCGATGGACGTGACCAGATCGCGGTTGACCGTTCGGGATTGCGTTTTGGGGGTTCCTTGGGATGCGGCGGGCGAACCGTTTCCTTGAACAAGGAGCCGAACCGGATTGCTTTTCAGTTTCCCCTCGTTGGTTTGCCAAAGGAGGCCGGGAATTTGGATTTCTTTCGATCCGGTGACCACGTATCCGTACGTAAATCGCTGTTCCGAAGTGGTCACCCCGTTGATCCATTGGGTGCTGTTGGAGGTGCTTGGCCCCATGCGCCACTCCAAACCCTGGATGTTCGGAGGGTCGATTTCGCGCACTTTGCAATTCACAAACGTCACTGTGAGGCGCAGCACGTCGCCTTGGGAAACGTTGGTCGAATTGACCGTGACCTCCACCGAAGCCTCTTGCCCCCAAGCCGGAGAGCCTTCCCCCAGAGCTGAAAAGGCCACTGCCACCACCCAAGCGAGGCGCACGAAAGAGGAGAAGAGGGGCGTTGTCGTCATGTTTTACCAGTCTTTTTCGATGGACTTGGATTTTCCTTGGCCTTGTGCTTTGGCCTGTGCTGCTCGCAATTTCGCTTGGACCTCGGCTTCCTGCCGCTCCAAACTTTCCAAAATTCGCTCCATGTCAGCTCGACTGATCTGCCCTTCCTGAGGTTGTTCTTGCCCTTCCTGAGGTTGATTTTGCTGGCCTTGCTGTTGTTCCTGTTCTTGTTCCTGTTCCTGTTCCTGTTCCTGGTCTTGGCCCCGCTCTGAGTCCTGGTCCTGGTCCGAGCCCTGGTTTTGGTCCTGGTTCTGGTTCTGGTTCTGGTTCTGGTTCTGGTTCTGGTTCTGGTTCTGGTTCTGGTTCTGGTCTTGGTCCTGGTCCTGGTCTTGCTCCGAATCTTGGTCTTGCTGCTGCTGCTGTTGTTGCTGCTGCTGCTCGAGCCTCTTGGCGAGGGCCAAATTGCGCCGCGCGTCGTCGTTGCTCGGGTTGATTCGAAGGGTGGACTTGGCGTGTTCAATGGCCTTGCCAGCATCGCCTTGCATCAAGGCGCTCAGTGAGGCATTGTAATGCGCCCTCTCTTGCAAGGCGGGTTCCTCGGTTTGCTGTAGGGCCCGTCCAAACGCCTCGCCAGCCGAGGCAAAATCCTGTTCGGCGAGGTAGGCGCAACCTTGGTTGTAATGGGCAAGGGGGGCAGATTCGGAATCGGTGGTGGCGCCACCAAATTCAACGATGGCCTGGTCGGTTTGTCCTTCGTAGAAGGCCTCGGTGCCTCGAACGAGGTGCTCGCGCGCCGAGGTTTGGGCTGAAGCTGTCTGGTGCAGGCCCATCGCAAGAGGGAGCAACAGCGCCACAAGGGCGTGACGCCGGAAGGGTTTTTTCGGCAGCAAGGATTCCAACAGCAAGAGGAACGCGGCCAACACGAGCCAGGGGAGCAAAAGGTGTTCGTAGTCGACGTAGCTCACCGAAGAAACTTGGGCGCGGTCGAGGCTGCTTTTGAATTCCAGAAGCGGGGCCAGTTCGACGTAGCCTTTCGCGGCCCGGGTGTAGGTGCCGCCTCCGGCTTGTGCCGCTTCGATCAAGGTCGCCTCGTCGAGGCGCGAGACCACGGGTTGTCCGTCCTTGTCGGTGCGGAAACCTGAAGGTCTTCCACGAACGTCGAAGGACGGGATGGGGCCTCCATCGAGCGTTGCGAAGCCGAGAAAGTGCACCGATCCTCCCTCGTCGACGACGTTTCGCGCGGCGAGCACAACGTCGTCTTCGTGGTTTTCGCCGTCCGTGAGGACCACCACAACCCGCGAGGCTTCGCTGTTGCTGTCAAATCCGTTCCAGCACGCATCCACGGCGCGACCCACAGCCGTTCCTTGGGTTGGGATCATGCCGGGGTGAACCGATTCGAGGAACATCTTGACGGCTTCGATGTCGGTGGTCAGCGGACATTGCACGTACGCTTCGCCGGCGAAGACCACCAAGCCGATACGGTCTCCTGCCGTGGCGGAGAGCAGGCGTTCGACCGTGCGTTTGGCCAAATCAAGTCGAGGCATGCCCACGTCTTCTGCAAGCATGCTGTTGCTCACGTCGAGCGCCACCATCATGTCCACACCCTCCGACTCCACTTCTTGAAGCTTGCTTCCCATTTTGGGGTCGAGCCAGGCCACAAGCATGGCACCTAAAGCAAGTCGCACCAACACAAATTTCCACGTGGGAAGGAACAGCCGATAGCCTTCAAACACCGAATCCAACCGGGAGGCGTCCGCCAACGATTGCACGGCCTTGTGGCGCCAACGCAAGTGGGCGACCATGACCAAGGTCAGCAGTCCGGATAGCATCAACAGCGGCCAAAACTCCAGTCGGTGAAGCGTCAAACTTGGCACGAGGGCTTGGGCGGTGAACCAAGCCGAGGCCGCCAAAGCCCAAAACAGGAACTCCAGAAACGCAAGGAGCCCAAGCGCCGGTCGAAGGGAAGGCCAATTCTTCATTCGGCGACGGATTTGAGGAACGTGGTTTTGAGCAGAAACTCGAACACGAGGCTCAACAACGCAAATGCAATCCAACCAGCGCTTGCTTCCGATTTGCGCTGGTAGCGAAGCACATTGAATTGCGTTTTCTCGAGGGCGTCGATTTCTCGGTAGATTTCCTCGAGTTTGTCCGCATTTGTGGCTCGGAAGTAACGTGCACCGGTCACCTCGGCAATTCCTTGCAGCACATCTTCGTCGATTCGGACGTCGACCCAATCGTATTGGTAGCTCCCGTCAGGGCGGATGGCCACAGGGCTTTTTGCTTTGCCCACGGTTCCGACCCCGATGGTGTACACCCGAATGTTGTTGAGCTTGGCCAATTGGGCGGCGTCCATCGGTTCGATTTGGCCTGCGTTGTTTTCTCCGTCCGTGAGGAGGACGATGACCTTGCTTGCTGCTTCGGATTCACGAAGTCGGTTTACGGCGACTGCCAGGCCTGTGCCGATGGCCGTGCCTCCCTGAAGTTGTCCGGTTTCGAGCGTGGCAAGGCCGTTCTTCACGACGATGTGGTCTGAGGTGATGGGCACCTGGGTGAATGCCTCGCCTTCGTAAGCCACAATGCCAATTCGATCGAAGGGGCGGCTGTCGACAAAGTCGATGGCCACGTCTTTAGCACTTTCCAAGCGGTTGGGGCGAAAGTCTTTGGAAAGCATGGAGGCACTCAAATCCATGGACAAGACCAAATCGATGCCCTCTCGCGTCATGTTCTCAACGGTCGAGGCGGTTTGCGGACGGAAAAGCGCCACGGCGAGGCCGACAAGCGCCGCGGTTCGCAAGGCAGCGGGAACCTCCATCCAAAGCGCGGCAAGCACTTGCTTGCGGTCGGTGTTGTCTTGGTTCGGAACGTCCGTGCGGGAGGCGGACCAGCTCAAGTGCGGGGCGCGGTAGGCCCCACGACGAACGCCTCGAAGCACCAGGTGAACGAACAGGGCACAGGCCCCGAGCCAGCCCCAAAGCGAAGCCCATTCAATGCCGCCGCGAAACGACAGCCAAGCCACCGTGCAGCCGAGCAGCACCAGGACGTGCGGGACAGCTCGAGCAACGGTCATCCAAAGGTGTTCACTGCGCCCTTTCATCGTCTCGTGGTTGGGTTTCCAAAACGAAGCTGATGTACGCATCCAGCAACGCTCGATGCGTGAGGTCAGGGAGCTGTCCTTTGGCGAATTTCACGGCATCCGCTTGCTCGAGAGCTTGGGCCAAACGATCGTGCCAAGCTCGTGGCACGGCCGAAGCCGGGAGGAGCGATTCAATTTCTCTCGTCGTGCGTTCTGCGGCAGGGAGGGCGAATTGGCCTTCCAAGTAATGCCTGACCGCCAGCGAAGCTTGCGCTTGCACCTCTTTGGCTTTTCCGTGCTTCCAGCCTTCTTCGTCCAGCAACCGTTGCAGGGTGTTCAAGGCCGTCACATGCGCGGGGACATCAGGGCGAGCTGCCGCTGCGGCCGGGACGTCCACCCCTTCCTTGGTTTTCCAGAAGCGCCGCGCCCACCACAAACCACCTGCGAGAAGAATCAAAGCGAGGACGCCACCCAACCATTTGCGGGCGAGAAGCAACCGCTCCCAAAACGTCCAACGGACATCCCAAAGCGCCGCGGGCGGAGCAGGTTGGGTGTCGGCTTCCAAGGTTGGCGTGATCACTTGGATCAACAAAGGGGAGGTTTCATGGGGGCCAAACGTGGCGGGAGGCATCACCACGAAGCCAGAATCCCAGCTCGTCAGCACCCACGATTTGCTCAAAAGGATGTCTGCATTCAGCCCGGAAGGTGCTGGCATCGTGTCGGTGGGCAGGGTGGCGAGCACCTCAAAACCACCATCTGTCGTGTCGGTCCAGGCGGGCCAACTTGAAGGGGCGGCCACCCCGGAGTTCAGTTCTTCGAGGGTGAGCATCCATTCGGCCGTAAGCGTCAAGGGCTCGCCCCATTGGATGCGCGTGGTGTCCACGGACCATTCCACCTGTGACCAGGTGGTTGCCGCGGTGAGCATCGCGACAACGCAGGCGGCTGTGATCTTGGCTTCAGGCCCGTGCATGAAAGAGCTTGAGCAGGGGTGAGACAAGGGAGCCTTCGGTGGGGATGGACGTGAAGTCCATGCCGGAACGCGCCATCAGTTTGGCCAATTCCTCGCGGTGCTCCTGGCCTTGCTTGCGCCAGGCTTTTCGCACGTTGCGCGACGACGTGTTGCACCAGCGAATTTGACCCGTTTCAGGGTCTTCGAGGCGCATCCAGCCAAGCGAAGGCAGGTCCATGTTCAGCCGATCGTCGACGTGCAAAGCCACCATGTCGTGGCGTTTTCCAACGCGCTTCAACATGGTTTCCAATTCGGTGTGGCTTCGGGTTTCCTTGAAGTCCGACATCAAAAAGGCCACGGTCCGCTTTCGCATCGCCGACGAAAAATGACCGAGGGCCTTGACGACGTCGCTGCCGGAACCTTCCGGCTCGCAGTCCAAGATGTCGCGGACGATGCGAAGGACGTGGCTTCGGCCTTTGCTCGGCGGAATGAATTTTTCGATGCGGTCCGTGAAGAGGATGGCCCCCACTTTGTCGTTGTTCCCCATGGCGCTGAACGCCAGCACGGCAGAGAGTTCCGTCAAAAGGTCCATCTGCGTCCGTTCTCGGGTTCCGCCTTGAACGGAAGGGCTTACGTCGACGAGAAGGAACACAGTCAACTCCCGCTCTTCTTCGAAGACCTTCACGTGGGGGGTTCCCGTGCGGGCGGTGACGTTCCAGTCGATGGTGCGTACTTCATCCCCAGGCTGGTACTCGCGGTTTTCGCTGAACGCCATGCCGCGTCCCTTGAACGCGCTGTGGTATTCACCCGCAAAGATTTTGTCGCTCAGCCCTCGGGTGGAAATTTCCACCCTTCGAACCCTTCGCAGCAATTCGGCAGCGTCCATCGGGCGTGAATCAGGGGACTTCGACGTGGTCCATGAGCTCCGTCAAAATTTGGGCGGAGCCAATGTTTTCAGCCTCAGCTTCAAACGTTGTGCCGATGCGGTGCCTCATGACGTCCATCGCCACGGCACGCACGTCTTCAGGCGTCACAAACCCACGGTGCTTCAAAAAGGCGTGGGCCTTTGCAGCCAAGCCAAGTCCAATGCTTGCGCGTGGCGACGCCCCAAACGAAATGAGATCTTTTAGATGGCCGAGCCCGCAATCTTCAGGGTTGCGCGTCGCGAATACGAGATCCACGATGTAGCGTTCAATTTTTTCGTCCATGTAGATGGAACGCACGAGTTCGCGTGCTTCCAGGATGTCGGATTGACTCACCACTTGCTGCGGCTTAGGAAGGCCGGCTTGTTGCAAATTGGCCCGAACGATGGCCCGTTCTTCGTCTTTGGTAGGGTAGCCGATGACCACCTTCAGCAGGAATCGGTCGACTTGCGCCTCTGGCAGGGGGTACGTGCCTTCCTGTTCGACCGGGTTTTGGGTGGCCAAGACCAAAAAAGGCTGCGGCAGGGCGTGGGTTTCACCTCCGATGGTCACCTGCCGCTCTTGCATGGCTTCAAGCAAGGCGCTCTGAACTTTAGCTGGAGCGCGATTGATTTCGTCGGCCAACACGAAGTTGGCGAAGATGGGCCCCTTCTTGACGGAGAATTCCTGGGACTGCGGGTTGTACACCAACGTACCCACGACATCCGCCGGGAGCAAGTCAGGGGTGAATTGAATTCGGCTGAATTCTCCGGCCACGGTCTCGCTCAAGCTGCGGATGGCCAAGGTCTTTGCCAGCCCCGGAACACCCTCCAACAAGACGTGCCCGTTGGCCAGCAACCCGATCAGCAGGCGGTCCACCATGTCCGATTGCCCCACGATGGTTCGGGACATTTCGGCACGAAGCGCATCGACAAACTGACTCTTTTCCGCAATCCGCGCGTTCAGTTCTTGGATGTCCGGCGCACCCTGGCTCGGCGCGGAGGGGGACGATGGGACGACGACGGGAGTGGTCGGTTCAATGGGGTTCAACGAGTCCATAGCACGCGAAGATATTGGAGGAGGTTGCGGGGGAGAAATGGGGTTCTCAAAATTGTGTGAATAGCGCGTGGGAAACCTTTCGGCGTTCCGCTTGGCACAGCGGAAAGGTTTGACTGAATTTGGCGCCCATGCTTCTTTCCGACGTCCTCTCAAACGTGGCCGAGTTCCACACTGCCTTTCGCATTCCCAACGCCGACACGCCTCATGCTGCATTGACGGCGGATGAAGCCTTGTTGCGTCACCGGTTGATGGCGGAAGAGAACGACGAATACCTCGAGGCCGCTTGCCAAGGGGATGTGGTGGAAGTGGCTGATGCGTTGGGAGACCAGTTGTACATCTTGGCGGGAACCATGATGCGTCACGGCATGCAAGACGTAATCGCCAAGGTGTTTCGCGAGATTCAAGCAAGCAACATGTCCAAACTCGGACCCAACGGTGAACCCATCCTGCGCGAAGACGGCAAGGTCATGAAGGGCCCCGATTATTTCCGCCCGGACATTGCGGGGATCCTTGAGGCGGACCGACGCGCTCGTGCAACCACACGGGAGGGCGATGCACGCTTTGAAAAGCTGGCCTGGAGCGTGAAAAACGAGCCCGCCTTCGACCGCTTAACCCACGCAGAAGTGCAGGAGACAGCTGCGGTTCGGGAAGTAGAGATCGCCACGGCGCTTTGACGTGAGCGGGTCGTCAAGACAGATGGCGTGGCTGCAGCGCCAGCTCGACGCCGCGAAGGCGGGGCGCGTCGGGTGGGTCAGCCGCCTGATGCAAGAGGTGATTCCGTTCAACCGTCCGCATCGCCTCGGCGTGGTCAAAATCAGCGAGGAAGAATGCCAAGTGTCTTTGCCTTGGCGTCGTCGGAACCTCAATCACCTTCAAACGATGCATGCATGCGCCCTCGCCACGGCCGCGGAGTATGCTTCAGGCTTGTGTGTGTTGAGTGCCCTCGGGATCGAAAACAAACGGTTGATCATGTCCGACTTGGCCATGACGTACCGAAGACGCGCCGAGTCGGCTTGTTTGGCAACGGCGCTGCTTCCCCAAGGTGATTTGGAGGTGCTGAAAGGGGAATTGGAGCGTGAAGGGCGAGGCTCATTTGTCTTGCATTCGACGGTGCGGGATGCGAAAGGCGAAGTGGTGGCAGACGCCGAAATCACTTGGCACGTGAAGCTCACGACTGGGTGATTGAATCCGGGCACGAAAAAAAAAGGCCTTTGGGGGTTTGACTTTAAAAAAGTCGTTTCATGTTTGCTCCGCCTAAGCGATGTGCTAGGCCCTTGATTCTCATGAAACGCGCACTCGATTTCGCCCACGAAGAATCGCTTCTCTGGAAGCGGGCACGCCGCCTTGCGGCTCGTCGAGCTTTTGCGCGCAGGCTCTGAGTCAACAACAGAACATGCAGGAATCCAGTGGATTCCGAGTTCATCTGTTTGTTGAATTTAGATAGTCTATAAAATGAAAATCAAATACTTTGACCTTATTGACCAGAGTTTCGATTGGCCTCAAGAAGAGTTCCAGTTGAGCGACGGCAAATTGGCCTTTCACGGCATTCCCATGATGGATTTGGTGGAGGAGTTTGGCACGCCGCTCCGCATCACCTACTTGCCCAAGATTGGCCAAAACATCGCCCGTGCGATGGGCTGGTTTCGCGAGGCGGCAGCCAAGACCCAATTCGAAGGCGATTACCACTACTGCTACGTCACCAAGAGCAACCACTTTCACCACGTCACGAAGGAGGTGTTGAGCCACGGCGCGTTGATCGAAACGTCCTCGGCCTACGATTTGGACATCGTCAGCCACTTGGTCAAGAGCGGCGACATGCAGCAAGACGCCCGGGTCATTTGCAACGGATTCAAGACCGACGCATACATGAGCCGGATCTTGGAACTCCGCGATCAAGGATTGTCAGGCCTGACGCCAATTTTGGACAACCTCGACGAGTGGAAGCGCCTCAGCGCCAACTCCACCAAGCCCATGGACATCGGAATCCGCATTGCCACGGAGGAAGAGCCCAAATTCGCGTTCTACACGTCGCGCCTGGGTTTGGGCTACAACCGCATCATGCCGTTGTACAAGGAGTCCATCAAAGACCACCCGCATTTGACGCTGCGCATGCTCCACTTTTTTGTGAACACGGGCATTCGAGACACGGCGTACTATTGGAACGAATTGAACAAGGCGCTGGACCTCTATGTGGCCATGCGCCAGATTTGCCCCACGCTGACGGCTTTGAACATTGGAGGGGGGTTGCCGACGAAGAACAGCTTGGCCTTTGATTACGACTACGCGTACATGTTTGAGGCCATCCTCGAGCAAGTGGCCATGCGCTGCAACGCTGCGGGGGTTCCCCATCCGGACATCTTCACGGAGTTTGGGTCGTTCACGGTGGGGGAGTCGGGTGCGACCTTGTTCAAGGTGCTTCACCAAAAACGCCAAAACGACCGCGAGCGCTGGAACATGATTGACTCGTCGTTCATGACGACGCTTCCCGATTCGTGGGCGGTCAACCACCGCTTCCTGATGCTTCCGCTCAACCGGTGGATGGATCCCTACGAGCGCGTGTTCCTCGGCGGATTGACGTGCGACAGCGACGACTACTACAATTCGGAGCAGCACCTCAACGCCATCTACCTCCCGACCTTCAAGGAGAACGATCCGATTTACCTCGGCTTTTTCCACACGGGGGCGTACCAAGACAACATCGGTGGGCACGGTGGGGTGCACCATTGCTTGATGCCGGGCCTCCGCCACATTTTGATTGACGACACCGAAGAAGGTGGCTTTGAATGCCGGGAATTTTGTCCTGCTCAGCCCTCTGAACAAGTGTTGTCCTTGTTGGGTTACGCTGCGCCTGCAGCCCAAACTGAACCGTCATGACAAAATTCAATGCCCTTGGTGCCCGAGTGTACTCGGACCTGCCCGAGGCCAAGGTGAACTTCGAGGATGCCCGCGTGGCCATCCTGCCCGTGCCGTACGACGGCACGAGCACGTGGGGCAAGGGGGCGGACCGCGGTCCAGAAGCCTTGCTCGACGCCACGGACAACATGGAGGTTTACGACATCGAGACCGGCACGGAGGTTCATCGCGAGGGGATTTGGGTGGCTCCGGCCATCACGGAAGCATCGTCTCCTGAAGCGATGACCGCAGCCGTGCGCGACGCTGTGTCTCAGGTCCTCACGGAAGGCAAAATGCCGTTCATTCTCGGGGGAGAGCACAGCGTGAGCATTGGCGCCATCCAGGCATGCCACGCCGTTTATCCGGACTTGGCGGTGCTGCACATCGACGCTCACGCGGATTTGCGAGAGAGCTTTCACGGTTCTGAGTGCAACCACGCTTGCGCGGTGCACTGGGCGTCGCGGAATTGCACTTTGGTCCAGGTGGGGATTCGCAGCATGGACGCCTCCGAGCGTGAGTTCATTCAGCCCGGATGTTTGTTTACGGGGGACGACTGCCATCACCGCTCGGATGAGGATTGGATGGCGGAGGCGTTGGCGGCCTTGGGGAAGCGTGGCGTGCCCCTGTACGTCACCGTGGACCTCGATGCCTTTGATCCGGCGTTTGTCCCTCACACGGGGACGCCTGAACCAGGCGGCCTGGACTGGCACCAAGTGACGGGATTGATTCGCCTGGCCAGCCAACACGGTACCGTCGTGGGCATGGACGTGGTGGAGCTCGCGGCCAACGAGCACAGCGCTCCGAGTGATTTTTTGGCCGCCAAACTGGTCTACAAAATGTTGACGTACGCCCTCAACCCAACCCCTCTGTCATGAACTCAACAGGATTTTTGCGCCCCTTCATGGCGCGCCACTACAACCACTTCAACGCGGCGGTCGTGGAAGACGCAGCCAAAGGCTACGAAGCACACTTGACGGCAGGTGGCAAGATGATGATCACGCTCGCTGGAGCGATGAGCACGGCCGAGCTTGGGAAAAGCTTGGCGGAAATGATTCGCCAGGACAAGGTTCACGCGATTTCGTGCACCGGCGCCAACTTGGAAGAGGACGTCATGAACCTCGTGGCGCACACGCACTACGCACGCGTGCCCCACTACCGCGACCTCACGCCTCAAGAAGAACAGGACCTGTTGGATCGTGGCATGAACCGAGTCACGGACACCTGCATTCCGGAAGAAGAGGCTTTCCGCCGCTTGGAAGGGGTGATGGTCGACTTGTGGGTCAAGGCGGAAGCCGAAGGACGTCGGCACTTCCCGCACGAATGGTTCTACCAAGCCATTTTGTCGGGGGCGCTGCAGCAACACTACGAAATCGACCCCAAGGACAGCTGGATGGTGGCGGCCGCGGAAAAGAACTTGCCGATGGTCGTTCCGGGGTGGGAAGACAGCACGTTGGGCAACATTTTTGCGGCGCATTGCATTTCTGGCGATGTGGTGCCCGGAACCACGAAGAGCGGCATTGAGTACATGACGTGGCTCGCGGACTGGTACACGGAAACCACACGCGATTCGTCGATTGGGTTCTTCCAAATCGGCGGAGGCATTGCCGGTGACTTCCCGATTTGCGTGGTGCCGATGTTGCACCAGGATTTGGAGCGTGGCGAGGTGCCGCTTTGGGCCTACTTCTGCCAAATCTCCGACTCCACAACGAGCTTTGGTTCGTACAGCGGAGCCGTACCCAACGAGAAGATCACCTGGGGAAAACTTGGTGTAGAAACGCCCAAATTCATCATTGAAAGTGATGCGACGATTGTTGCTCCTTTGGTGTTTGGCTGGCTTTTGGATTGGTAACTCAAAAACGATGACATGGCATGAAACGTGTGATCAAGAACTACAACACCATTCAGGCGCATCACATTGCGCTGATTGAGGAGGCTTACCCCTTGGGGATCAACCAGGAGGACATCATCTCCCTTCGGATGCCAGACGGCAAATACTTGTCTTGTTTGGAAGTGAAGACAGATGAAATTGTCTACCTGTTCCGCATGGACGACGGCATGATCCAAATGCTTGAGGAGGAGACGGGGGAAGACTTCAGCATCGATGGGGACGACCTCGACTTGGAGGGCGGAAACGACGACGGCGGAAGTGACGACTCCGACGACTGGGACGATTGACCTTCGGGGATGACGCAGGACGAGGCGCAGCGCCGCTTATCTTTGGGGGCCTGAACAAAACCTCATGATTGCAATCACCCTGCCCGACGGCACCGTCAAAGAAGTATCTGAAGGAACCACGTCTCTGGATGTGGCCACCTCCATCAGCGAGGGCTTGGCGCGCAACGTGTTGGCCGCGGAGGTGAATGGGGAGGTTTGGGACCCGCAGCGACCGCTGACGAGCGATTGCAGCCTCAAGCTGCTGACCTCTCGGGACGAGCAGGGCATGTCCACGTTGTGGCACAGCTCGGCGCACCTGATGGCCGAGGCCTTGGAGTCGTTGTACCCGGGCATCAAGTTCTGGGTGGGGCCTCCCGTCGAGAACGGCTTTTACTACGACGTGGACTTTGGCGACCACACCTTCACGGAAGGAGACATTCCCGCCGTGGAGAAGAAAATGCTGGAGTTGGCCAAGGCCAAAAACCCATTCGTGCGGAAGGAAATGTCCAAGGCGGATGCGGTCAAGTACTTCGAGGAGAAGGGTGACGAGTACAAGCTCGATTTGCTCGAAAACCTCGAGGACGGCACCATCACCTTTTACACCCAGGGCGACTTCACGGACCTGTGCCGCGGCCCTCACATTCCCCACACGGGGCATGTGAAGGCGGCGAAAATCATGGCCATCGCCGGAGCGTACTGGAAGGGGGATGAAACCCAAAAGCAACTCACCCGCGTCTACGGCGTCACCTTCACAAAGAAGAGCGAACTGACGGATCACCTCGAACTGCTTGAGCAAGCTCGTGCCCGCGATCACCGCAAACTGGGCAAGGAGCTCGACCTCTTCCACTTTTCGGAAAAAGTGGGGCAGGGTCTGCCGCTTTGGTTGCCCAAGGGGGCAGACCTGCGCATGCGCTTGGAAAACTTCCTGAAGGAAGCCCAGCGCAAGTCAGGGTACGAGCCAGTCATCACACCTCACATCGGCAACAAAGAGCTTTACGTGACCTCGGGTCACTACGCCAAGTACGGCGAGGACAGCTTCCAGCCCATCCACACACCGGCAGAAGGAGAGGAGTACCTCTTGAAGCCGATGAACTGCCCGCACCATTGTGAAATCTTCAAGGCGCGGCCTCGTTCGTACCGCGATTTGCCGGTGCGTTTGGCGGAGTTTGGGACGGTGTACCGGTACGAGCAGAGCGGTGAGCTTCACGGCTTGACCCGCGTGCGCGGCTTCACGCAAGACGACGCGCACATCTTTTGCACGCAAGACCAGGTGAAGGAAGAGGTCGGCAAGGTCATTGATCTCGTGCTGTACATCTTCAAGACGTTGGATTTCCAAAACTTCGTCGCCCAAGTCAGCTTGCGCGACCCCGACAACCCCGACAAGTACATCGGCGCCCAGGAAAACTGGGACAAAGCGGAAAAGGCCATCCAAGAAGTGGCCGAGGAGAAGGGGCTTGAGACCGTAGTGGAATTGGGCGAGGCAGCGTTCTACGGGCCCAAGTTGGACTTCATGGTGCGCGACGCCATCGGACGTCGTTGGCAGCTCGGAACGGTGCAGATTGATTACAACCTGCCCGAGCGATTTGAGCTCGAGTACGTTGGGGCTGACAATGCAAAGCACCGCCCGGTGATGATTCACCGAGCACCGTTTGGTTCCATGGAGCGGTTCGTGGCCATCCTCATCGAGCACTGCGCTGGAAAGTTCCCGCTTTGGCTTACTCCTGAGCAGGCGCGAATCCTTCCCATCAGCGACCGTTTCAACGATTACGCGGAAAAGCTTTCAAAAGTGTTGGAAAATGGCGATATTCGCGCCCTCGTAGACGCGCGGTCAGAAAAGGTCGGCAAGAAAATCCGCGAAGCGGAGCTTGACAAAGTGCCTTACATGCTGATTGTCGGGGAAAACGAGGCTGCTGAAGGAACCGTCTCCGTGCGCAAGCAAGGAGAGGGTGACTTGGGCAGTGTCAGTGTCGAAGCCTTTTCGGAAAGCGTTCAGCGGGAAGTGGCGGAGATGCTGGCGAACAACATTTGAGTCTCATTAAACACCATAGTCATCGCAATACGTAGAAGAAGGACCGGCTTTCGTGGCAGGGTCATCAAGGAGGATCCGCACCGGATCAACGAGAAAATCACGGTCGATTCCGTTCGCCTCGTCGGCGACAACGTGGAACCGGCCATCATGAAGACCCGGGCCGCGTTGGCCTTGGCTCAAGAGATGGAGCTCGATTTGGTGGAAATCAGCCCCAATGCTGACCCTCCTGTGTGCCGCATCATCGACTACCGAAAGTTCCTCTACGCCCAAAAGAAGAAGCAAAAGGAAATCAAGGCCAACCAAGCCAAGGTCTCGGTGAAGGAAATCCGTTTTGGACCCAACACCGACGAGCACGACTTCCAGTTCAAGCTGAAGCACGCTCGCAAGTTCTTGGAGGAGGGCTCGAAGGTGAAAGCCTACGTGTTCTTCCGTGGCCGTACGATTGTCTTCAAGGAGCGCGGCGAAATCCTCCTCCTGAAGTTTGCTCAAGAGCTCGAGGATTTGGGCGCTTTGGAGCAAATGCCCAAACTGGAAGGCAAGCGGATGACCGTGATGTTTAATCCGAAGAAGAAATAACCCACCACTCTAAAAATCTGAGGCCATGCCAAAGATGAAAACCAAATCCAGCGCCAAGAAGCGTTTCAAGCTGACGGGAACTGGCAAAATCAAGCGCAAG
>JAQCBJ010000099.1 GCA_027621555.1 Bacteroidota bacterium
CTCAAGACGGGCATGTACTACCTCCGTACCAAGGCCGCGACGGACGCGATCAAGTTCACGGTGGACAAGAAGTACAAGACGCAACCTCAAGAGGAACAAGCTGCTGCCGCAGCCAAGCCTGAGGAAATGACCTACGAGCAGCAGGTGCAAGCTTGCAGCATTGAAAACGGCCCCGACTGCGAAATGTGCAGCGGGTGATCCGGGCCATTGGCTGAACGTGAAAAAGGCGTCCTTCGGGGCGCCTTTTTTGATTCGGTGCGTTGGAGAAGTCGAGACACCCGACGGGTCGTCTTGCGGAACTGACCTCGAAATGACACAATCGCAGGTCTTGTGCACGACCTTTGCGAAGCAATTGCACTCGATTTCCCCATGGGAGCCGAACACCTTCAAATCCTGTCGCTCAACTACCAGCACGCCAGCATCGACGATGTGGGCTTGCTTCACGTGGCGCCTGAACACCAGCCTGCCGCCGTGGCCGCCTGGGTGGAGGAATTGGAATTGCAAGGCATGGTGTTCCTGTCCACGTGCAACCGCGTCGAGTTCATTTTGAGCGACGACAAGTACTTCTGCATGGGGCGGACCACGCAACTGCTTCAGCGGTTTGGGCTCGAACCTGCAGCCCTTGGCCGCGTGACGGTTGCACTGCAAGCGTACCGCGGGGAAGAGGCGATGCGCCACCTGATGCGCGTGGCTTCGAGCTTGGAGTCGATGGTGCTCGGGGAGCGTGAGATTTTGACCCAGGTGCGCGAGGCCTTTGACTTGGCCATGGCGCACCGTCTGGCCGGCGACCGCTTGCGCGTGGCCGGACGTTCGGTGGTGGAAACGGCGAAGAAAGTCTTCACCCAAACGGACGTCGCCACGCAAGCCGTCTCGGTCAACTCCCTCGGTTGGCAGGCGTTCAAGTCCTGGAACTTGCCGCTCGACGCGCCGATTTTGATGGTCGGTGCCGGCGCCACCAACACGGCGGTCGGAAGGTTCCTCGTCAAGGCGGGGTACCGCAACGTCGAGGTCGTCAACCGGTCGCTGGAACGGGCCAAGGCCCTCGCTGACGTCCTCGGAACGGACCGGGTCGGGACCCTCGACGACCTGAACAACTCGCTTCGACGCGGGCCGCGCGCCATGGTGGTCTGCACCGGAAGCGACGCGGCGTTGCTCGGCGCCGACCACGCTCGTGCCTTGCCCGCGGGTCCGGTCCACGTTCTCGATTTGGGCGTGCCCTCCGACCTCGACGCCAGCTTCCGCGAACGGCCCGACTTGACGGTGGTCGACATGGCCGCACTGAAAGAGGTTGCGGACCAAAACCTCGCCATCCGCGCCACCGAAGTGAGCAAGTGCGAAACCCTCCTCGAGTCGGGGTTGAACGAGTACCTCGAGCGCTTGCAAGCCCGGGAAGTGGAATTGGCCTTGATCGAGCTTCCGCAGATGATCAAGGCGATTCGCGAGACCGCCATGGGCGAGATTTTCGCGGACGACCTCGAAGGCTTGGACGCGGAGGCCCGTCTCGTGGTGGAACGCATCGTGGCCTACCTCGAAAAGAAGTACGTGGGCTTGCCCATGAAACTCGCCAAAGAAGCGGTGCTCGAACAGCTTCGCAAGTCCTGAACATGACGTGAGTGGCGCGGTGGCGCGCCTTACCTTTTGGCCATGGCCCACGACCTCCATTTCAAGATCGGAACCCGCGGAAGCGACCTTGCCATGTGGCAGGCGCATCACGTCCGCGACCTGCTTGAAGCCCGCGGAGCGCGCGTGGAGATTGTGGTGATGAAGACGCGCGGCGACCGCATCCAAAACGTCACCTTCGACAAGATGGAGGGCAAGGGGTTCTTCACCAAGGAGATTGAACAGGCCTTGCTCGACGGCGACGTGGACCTCGCGGTGCACAGCCACAAAGACCTCGAAACCGAGCACCCGGACGGGTTGGTCGTCGCGGCTGTTCCGCCACGGGGGCCCGTCGAAGACATCTTGTTGGTGCGTCCCGAGCACGTGGACCTCACCGCGCCGTTGCAAGTGCGACGAGGCGCCGTGGTGGGGACGTCGTCGATGCGTCGGCGACGGCAGCTCGAGTTTTGGCAACCCGACCTCACGGTCGAGGCCCTTCGCGGCAACGTCCCGACGCGCATCCGCAAGCTTCGGGAAGGCCAGTACGACGCCATCATGCTCGCCCATGCGGGCGTGCACCGGCTTGGCCTTGACCTGTCGGACCTGCACGTGCACGTCCTCGACCCCATGATCTTCGTGCCGGCCCCAGCCCAAGGCGCCCTGGCCTTGCAGATGCGCGCGGACGACCCGCGCCTCGCCTTTGTGGCCGGCCTCACCGACCCCAACACGGTGCGCGCCATCGACCTCGAGCGGAGCATCCTGCGCGAGCTCGAAGGGGGGTGCCAGTTGCCATTTGGGGCCCACGTGCTACTTGAAGTCCTGGCCGACAACGGCCACCCCGACGACGGCTCCGGACCGGCTACGGTTCATGCCTACCTCGGCGGCCCCTGCGGCCCCATCCGAAAGTCTTGGACGGGCGTAACCGTGGACGACGCGGCGGACGGCCATTTCCTGAAAGAACTCCTCGAGCCCACCACTTGGCCCACGACCTTCATCACCCAAGACCTAGACATGGACGCGCCGCTCCGAGCGTTGTTTGGGGCCCGTGGTGGAGTGCTACACGGCGCGTCGTGCATCGCGGTCCAGCCGTCCGGCAGCCCGATGCCGGGCGAGGCGCAGGAGGGCGATTGGGTGTTCCTCGGATCGCCTAAGTGCGCCGAGCTCTTCGCGTCCCAACACGACCTGAGCCGGTTCCGCGTGGCGACGATGGGTGAAGGCACGCGCCAGGCGCTGCCTGCCGGCACGCGCATCGACTGGACCGGGAACGGACGACCCGTCGAGGTCTTCGAAGAACTGGCAAGCGTGGTCGGCGACGGGGCGATTTGGATTCCCCACGCCAACCGCACGATGCGCCGCTGGGAAGGCCCCCTCACCAACGCACGGCCTTGGCATTTCTACGACGTCGTCGTGAAGCCCATCAGCCTGCCTGCCCACGAGCTCGCCCTTGTGCTGAGCCCCTCCAACGCGGAAGGGTACTTGGAAAGCGGAGGCTCCGCTCCCGTCATCGCCATTGGCGACACCACGGCCGACCACGCGCGCCGCATCGGCCTCCACGTCGTCGGCACCGCCATCTCTCCCCAAGCCTGGGGGTGGAGCGCGGCGCTCGACCGGCTTTGAACTTATCTCGTCATCTCGAAAGTGAGCGTGCCGCCCTGAAGGAGGTCGCGGGCGTGAATGCGGTGGCCCGTGACGGGTGTGCCGTTCCAAAGGACGCGCGCGACGTGGGTGACGTCAGGAGCGTTGCCCGGGGCGTCGATGTGCAGGAGCCGGCCATCGCCGACCTTGACGGTGGCGGCGCGGACGGCGGGACTGCCGAGCTCGTACCAGCCTGAACCGGGGGCGACGGGGTAGAATCCGAGGGCGGAGAAGAGGTACCAGGCCGACATTTGGCCGGCGTCGTCGTTGCCGCACAGGCCGAGCATGTCGGGCCCGTACATCGCGTCGCAGATCATGCGAACGCGCTCCTGGGTCTTCTCAGGTGAGCCCGCGTCGTTGTACATGTAGGCGATGTGGTGGCCGGGCTCGTTGCCGTGGACGTAGTTGCCGATGATGCCGTCGCGCGAAATGTCTTCCGTGTGCGCGAAGTACTTGTCGTCGAGCTCCATGGTGAAGAGCGAATCGAGGTGGGCGACAAACGCGTCGGGGCCGCCGTGCCAGGCGATGAGGCTGTCCATGGCGTGCGGCACGTAGAGGCCGTAATTCCAGGCGTTGCCCTCGATGAAGCCTTGGCCGTGGGTGTCGAGCGGGTCGAAGTTGCTCCGGAACGAGCCGTCGCTCATGCGGGGGCGCATGTAGCCCGAGCGCGCATCCCAAACCGCCGCGTACGACCCCGCCCGCCGATCAAACTCCTGCATCACCTCGGGGCGCCCTGAAGCCTCGGCGAGTCGGGCAATGCACCAGTCGTCGTAGGCCAGTTCGAGGGTCTTGCTCACGGAGGAGTGGCTGAGGTCGTCGGGGACGTAGCCGTGCTCGAGGTAGGCGCCGAGTCCGTCGAAATAAGGGACAGAAGCCGTGGTGACGGCAGCGTCGAGGGCGCGGTCGAGGGGTACGTTGGGGACCTTGGTGACGATCGCGTCGGCGAGGACCGACACGGCATGGTAGCCGATCATGCACCAATTCTCGTTGGCGTAGTGGCTCCAAATCGGAAGCATGCCGTGCACGCTCTGGTCGGCGTGAGCCAGCATGCTGTGCACCATGTCGGAGGCGCGCTCCGGCTGCGTCAGGTTCATCCACGGATGCAGCGCGCGGTAGGTGTCCCACAGCGAGAAGATGGTGTGGTTCGTGAAGCCGTCGGAGGAGTGGATGTTTTGGTCCAAACCGCGGTACCGCCCGTCCACGTCCTCGTAGACGACCGGTGCGAGCATGCTGTGGTACAGCGCCGTGTAAAAGGTCGTCCGGTCCTCGGTGCGGAGCGGGTCGATGCTTGCGAGCGACAACGCCTCCTCCCACGCCAAGTCGGCGGCCGCGCGGGTGCCGTCCCAGTCCTGGGTGGGTGCCTCGGCTTCGAGGTTGGCCAAAGCCCCGTCCGTGCTCACGCTCGAGAGCGCCACCCGCACCCCCAAGGCCTCCCCCGGTTCGAACTCGCCAAAGTCCA
>JAQCBJ010000100.1 GCA_027621555.1 Bacteroidota bacterium
GTGCGCGCTGAAAAACGTGTCGCCCAACCCCATTCCCAAATTCTCGGCCACCCGCGCGCCCAACGTCACCTCAAACGGCGCCTCCCAGAGCTTGCCCTGGGCCAGCGTGACTCCGTAGTGTTCTACGTAGCTGTGCTCGGTTCCCACGATGCGGTAGCCTTCGTGGTTGTCGCCGTACGCCAGCGGAATGCCCGAGGCGATATACGGGTGCTTGACCACCTTCTCGGCCTCGCTTTGCAGGATGTTGCCCGTCGGTGCGTCGATGTGGTACACGTTGGCCAGGATGAGTTGCAACGGACTTCCCTTCGCCCCGAGCACCAAATCAATGTCCTTGATGTTCCGCTCAAAGGCGTCGTTCACCTGCTTCTCCGTGAGGAGCATGAGGCTCACCATGCCCACTCCAAACGCCAACAGCGCCAAACTCAAGGCCGTTTGCAGGGGCTTAGCCCTCAGGTTTCGCCACGCTTGGTAGAAGAGTCCGAGCTTCATGACTGGGCGCTTACGAGGGTGACACAATTCGAGTAGCGGTCCTTCAGGCGCTGGTCGTGGGTGACCACCACCAAGGTGGCGTCGGCCGCTTCGCGGTCGAGGATGTCCATGACAGCCGCGGCGTTGTGGTCGTCCAGCGCCGACGTGGGTTCGTCGGCAAACACCACCTTAGGTCGGTGCAGCAGCGCGCGTGCAATCGAAGCGCGTTGCTGTTCGCCTACGCTGAGTTCGTGTGGACGGGCGTCGGCGCGGTGCGCGATGCCGAGACGGTCCATCATCGACCCCATCCGTTCCATGACCTCACGAGGCACGGTGCCATGCGTGAGCTGATGGGGAAGGGCGAGGTTTTCTGCGACGGTAAGGCTTTGCACGAAGTGGGCGCGCTGAAACACGATGCCCAGTTCAGATCCGCGCCACACGTCGAGTTCGCGGTCGGAGGCGGCGCGAAGGTCGCGGCTCGCCACGCGAAGGGTGCCCGCCTCGGGGCGGAGCATGCCGCACAGCACGTGCAGGAGGGTCGTCTTTCCGGTGCCGGAGTTGCCCAAGAGGAGCATGCGCTCTCCCGCCGCGCAGGCAAAATCGGGGAAGTCCATGTTTGGACTTTCGCTGCCGTAGCGGAACCTGATGCCCTGAACCTCGACCATGCTTCGAAGGTACGCAGGCCCGTGGTGTGATTGGGTGTAGTTTCGCAAAGCAAGCAAGCGCACCTATGAATTTTTGGCAACGACTTTCCCGCTTTGGCATTGGCATCGTTCTCGGCATTGCCCTGTCGCTCTATTTCTTTGGCAGCCGCGGATGCGGTGAGTGGCTTCCCTCCGCCCAAATCCGCACTTCTGTCGTCGAAGGCGGCCTTCAACTCGCCCCCGAAGTGAAGCAGGCCCACCCGGACTTGAGTGTTTCCGATGTGCTGGCGTTTGTGGGGACGGCCGAGGTGGATTTTGGGGCGAGCGGCCCGCGCGACACGCCTCAGTGGTACGTGCTCAGCTCGGACGGGACGTCCGGATCGCTTTCCGAAGTGGAAGTGGTGTTGCTCGACACGGCGAGCGTGGTGCGCCGCGTCGCGTTTCAGGACTGACCCCGCGCCGCCATCTCGGCGTACAGCTCCTGCGCCTGAGCCAACCGCTCAGGGCTGACCTCGCCTTCGACCTCCCGCACCTTGGAATAGGCCTCGTAGGCGGGCACGGCCATGTCCACTCCGGCTGCATGGACGATGCGTTGCAACACGCCCTGGGGCGCCGCGCAGTACGCTTCGTACGCGACAAAGTGAAGGTGGTGCGGGTCGAGCGCTAGGGCCTCGCGGTAGTGGTTGATCCACAGCTCGAGCCAGTAGTCCAGGCTGTTGAGATCGCCACTCGGAAGTTCTGGGGTGGAGGCGAATCGGAACGGTTTGTGACCCAGCCCAAACTCGTGGTGCGCCAGCCAATCCATGTACTCCTTCACGGCCCATCCGTAGGCAGACAAAAACGCGAGCAGGAGCACGGTTTGGGCGACGAGGAGCGGGAGGCGATTAACGGTGCGAAGATGGTGCAGACAGGTGGGTTGACGCAACGTTAGTTCTCGCCAACCACCAACACCCGGACGTGGACGTGGCGTTCCCCGTGGCGCGCCTGGATGACATGGGGGCCGGATGCCAGCCCATCGAGGCTCACGTCCGTTCCCTGACCCTCACGAACGACGCGACCTTGGCTGTCTCGCAGAAGCCACGTCAGGGCCGCGCGATCCGTCACGGACAGGGTCGAAGGCGGCAACAAGGAGGTTTGGCCGCGAGCTGGGTTGGGGGAGCAGGACCATTCACCTTCCACGGCAACATCTTGGAGCGCGAGCACGTCATCAAACAACGGGTCGTTGTAGGTGCCAAACCCCGGAATGTCATTGGACCACGCGCCAAGCGGTCCGAGGCTGTCGAGTCGGAGCACGCAAGCGTTCCAGGTGCCGTCGATGGCCCCTCGCGTGCTTCCCGCCACCCAAATGGCTCCGTCTTCGCTCTGCGTGATGTGGGAGGGGTCGTCTTCGAAGATGGTCCCCCAGGCGCCTTGAGACAGGTACAAGCCGTTGGGGTTGTAATGCGTGACGAGCATGCTCAGGTCGAGTTGAGGCACAACGTCCGATTGACTCAATTTGACCCACCCTTGGGGGGTGGAAATCAAATCACGTCCAGGGCGCTGACCTTCTTGCGGTCCGTACAGGATGCCATTGAGCTGACCCGAAGTAAGGTTCACTGAGAGTATGCTGTGCAGAAGCCACTGGTCCTCTGGTACGTGGGGGTGGAAGCTGTGCAGCACGCGCACATTCGAACCCCGTACAGCCACGGCATCGGCCTGGCTCCAGGCTCCGGCGGCCGCATCCGCTCCCACATTTTCAAACGCGAGCTGCCCAAAGGGGTACACCCCCCAAATCGCGGTTCGCGTCGTGTCGTCCTGCGTTCGCGACCCCACGACCACCAGCAAGTTGTTCGCCACAGCGGCATCGGTCACCACATCCAACGTTCCGGGCAGTCCACCCCACGTTTTGACGTTGCCCGTGACCACATTCACGGCCGTCGGCTGGCTTCCTGTCGCACCCACCGCCCAAGGCTCGCCTAGCCATTCGACGTGAGCGACTGGGCGAAAGTTTTGGGGTGCCTGAAGCGCAGCGCTCCCTGCCCACGTGCCCGTGGAATCCAGGCGGTGCATCACGGTAACATACCCGTCCTCAGGCATGAGCTCGCGCGTCATCACGGTCACGCTTCCAGGACTGTCGCTCCACGCGTCGACCACTTCCTGCAACAAGGCAGGACAGGGCAGCAACCGCGTCCAGTCGACGTTCAATTCGCTGTCGTAGTGCACGAGGTATGCGCGCAACAGATCCACTTCAGGAAGCTTGCTGTTGCACACGAGAAAGGCGCCCGTCGCGTGGGGCACCACCACCTCACCTCGTTCCAAGCCGGGGCCACCCACGGCGCGGAATTGCGCTTCTTGTGCCCAAACGACCCCTGTGTAAGCGACAAGTGGGCCAAGACAAGAGAAGGCGAGGATGTGCCTCACAATGAACTGGGAAGGGCGCAAGAATTTCATCGTTTGAAAGGTAAACCTTCTTCAGGAGGTCAAGGTTGTTTGACCACCCGGACCGCGCGTGTGGTGCCGTTGGGTTCGGTGGTGCGCAGGACATACATGCCCTCGGGCAATCCTTCCAAGCTGACTTCAAACCAGGGCGTCGTGGTGCCTTGTCGGCAGGCATGGCCGCGTGAGTCAATGAGGGTCCACGTGCCGGTCATGGATTGGATTCCCGCCACCCAAATGCGGTCCTGCGCCGGGTTCGGGTAGGCGAGCAAGTCCTGTCCCTCCTCCGGTGCCGGGAAATAGGGCAGGCCCACGTTCGAGACCCAACCAATCGAGGCCAGCACCGCTTGGGACGCGGTGACTTTCCCGTGCCCCCAAACGAGGTCCCCCTCGGCGGGCAGGGTGCCGGTGTCGTCGTCTTCGCGTGCCGTCTGCTCGAGGATGGCGCGGACGTCGCCGGGGGTCAGGGTCGGGTTCGCCTCGAGCATCAACGCGACGACCCCCGCCGTGGCGGGACTGCTCATGCTGGTGCCGGAAAGCTTCGCGAACTCGTAGGTCGTGCCGTCGAATTCCACGTTGCTCGTCACGGCGTAATTGCCATCTCGGAACGAACTGAGGGACGACTCCACGTTCACTCCCGGGGCCGAGACGTTGGGCTTGAGCCGCTCGTCCAGGGTGGGGCCGTACGTGGAGAAGTTCGCCAGGGTGCCGCCGACTACTGTGCCCTGGGAATTTGGGTATTCGGAGGAGTAGGCGCCGATGGCGATGACGGATTGGCCGCAGGCGGGTTGTTGAATGCCGTAGTACGGGTCCCCTGCGAGCCACGTAGGTTGGGCGGCTTGGAAATCTTGGCCCCAGTTGCCTACGTCGTTGGAGAGGTGGGTGTGGTTCCAGGCGTGGACGCGCCCGCTTTCGGCGGTGGCTTGGAGGACCACGGCGAGGTTGGAGCTTCCTTTCCGAACACGCATTTGCAAGAACGGCCGTCCGTTCGACGGGTGCGCCGCCTCCATGACCACGTCGTACACGATGGTGTCGCCGTTGGTGACTTGAATGGTGTCGAGCATGAACGGCCCGTCCGACGT
>JAQCBJ010000101.1 GCA_027621555.1 Bacteroidota bacterium
CTGGTTCCCTCTGAGTGAAAGGGTGGAACACTGACCGCAGGTCAGAAACTCCCCCCGGCTCCACAAGTAAAGTAAGCTTCGCGATTGGACAAGAGGTCAATATCTTTCACGTTTATGGGTGAAACTTAGTGGCAACAGGCTACTGACAACAACCTGGAATTTGGGATTTGATGTGATTGGTTAGATTCGATGCATGAATCGAATGATGGTGGTCTTTGGGACGTGGGGGCTGATGAGTGCGGCTATCGGTCAATCGTCCAATGCGGAGTTGGACAGTTTGCTCCAAAGATGGAGAAGTGATACGCTTGAACTCGATGAGCGGCTCGGAGCATTGCACAATGCGTATGTCAATTTTCACCAGGAATTCCCTGATGTGTTTTTGGTTGAGCTGGACACCTTGCTCAGCGTTAGTCGAAGTACCAACCGACCCTCTTTGACATACGAGGCTCACCTGCGGCGGGGTGGTTTGTTTAACTACCGTGGGCAAAACGAGGAGGCCCTTGACGCCTACGACAAGGCTGAAACGATTGCCCTTTCGTTGGGCGACAGCCTGCGATTGGGATCTGTCGAAAAGAACCGAGGCATTGCCTATGCCTCAAGGAAAGAATACGTTGAGGCACTTGAGCACTTTTCGAGTGCAGCGACATGCTACCGCGCTGTGGGGGACTCTGCCCGTGCTCGCGAAGTGGGCATGGCCTTGGGTTCCGTCTTTGCATTGCTTGGCGACCATGTTTTGGCCAAGGCACATTATCAGCAGATTGCCAACGAGCTGCCCAATGGCAGAAATCATGATCGCCTCAGGGCCCTCCTTGACTTGAACTTGGGGTGGTCCCACTACAAGCTTGCAGAATTTGAATCGGCGCTGGCATTGAGTGCGAAGGCGCTTGACATACTTCGCAAGTACAATTCGGGGTTTCACATCGCTGGGTGCTTGACGAACCTCGCGAAGATTCACTTGGACATGGGCAATCTTGAATTGGCCATGGCTTACGTCGATTCAGGGACAACCCAGTGTGAGGCCATTGGAGCCGTCGAGGATTTGCTCGCGTGTGAATTGATGCGGGCAGACATTGAACGGCAAATGGGGAAACCGGAGATGGCTCTTCAGCTTTTGGATCGTATCGAGAATGAAATTCAAGGACAGGGAGATTTTGAACTTTTGGAGGAGTTCCACGACATCAAGTATGCAGCATTCAAAGCACTCAACAATGCCGAGAAAGCCCTCTTTGAGCATGAAAAACTCCAGCTGTACCACGACAGCGTTCAAATTCAAACCAACAGCTTCGCCATTGCCCGCAAGGCGTATGAAAAGGACAAGGCGCATCAGGTTTTACTGGTTGAGATGAATGCTCAACTTCTGCGCGACCGCCAGAGCCTTTCTCAATTGCGGACGGTCTTGGGGTTGATTGTGGGCTTTGGGGTTGCTCTCGCCATGTTGGTCGTGTTCATCTTTAGGTTGCGAGCAACGCAGGAGAAAAAGCGCCAACAACTTCTTGACGAGATTCAGTTCTTGAAATCCTCGGAGCGCAACATGGCCATTCCAATGTTTGAGTCTTTGAACAGAGACCGCATTGAACATTCACTAGGACGGTCATTGAATGAAACGGATTGGAAGGTGTTGAATTTGTTGCTTGACGACCCTACAATCACCAATGCCAAACTCGCGGACAGGGCTTGCTTGAGTGTGGATGGAATTGGTTCTTCGCTGCGTAGGATGTATGGATATTTCGACATCACAGAGACGAAGTACAAAAAGATTGCTTTGCTGCATGCCGCAATCACGATTTCCAATAAGGGAGAGCAAATTCACCCGCAGGCGTGAGCGCTTTATGCTTTCTTGGAGGCATCTTGAACCCATGAACACACTTAAATCTGCTCAAATCTCCTTTTTACTTTTTGCATTGTTTGGAGCTGTTGATCTCGGGCGTTCTCAGGGTATCAATACTTCTGTCGATTGCGACCTCCATAGTCTCGTTTGCAACGTTTGCTCACAGCCCAGCACAATCAATCTGTACCATCCTGGGCCTTATCTAACGTGGCCTCCAGCCACCAACGTGTTGGAATGGGAATTCACTGATTCCCAAGGCAACGTTTTGCATGAAGCAACGCTTGTTGATGAGAGTTTTGTCTCCTTCAGTTTCGACTTGCCTCTCACAGACACCCTGTTCGTGTCTGTGCTGCACACCAACGACTCGGTCTTCCACAATGGCAGTGAATATCCATGGGCTTGTCTCGTGGAAGATTACCTCACTTGGGAAATCTACACCGACCCGAGTGGGACAGAATATGGTTCATGGACTTTAGGCGAAAGTGCGGGGGTGGACGTGAGTGGACCAGCCACGTGCGTGGATCCGGGCTTGATTGATCCTGCCATGTTCTGTCCAGAGATGTACGAGCCGGTTTGTGGTTGCGATGGGGTGACGTATTCCAATTCCTGCGTGGCAACGTATTCAGGGGGGGTGACGTCTTGGGAGGACGGCCCCTGTATTGTCATCGAATACGGCGGATGCACCTACCCGCTGGCTTGCAACTTTGACCCCGGGGCAGCCTTTGAGGACGGTTCTTGCACGTTTCCTCCTGCATCCTGCGCTTGGTCTGACGAATGGGCTGTGGGCTGCACCTACGCCGACGCTGATAATTATGATGAAGACGCCCTGATTGATGACGGTTCTTGCTCGTGGACACCGTGTACAACCTGCGCAGGTGACTTGAATGGCGACGGGGCTGTTTCTGTCGGAGACATCCTTGCCATGTTAGGACTCTTCGGGTCGACTTGTTAGGAGCAATCTGACGGCATTGACGTCAGCGTTGCCTAACCAAATCGGGGTTGAGGGTGTTTGGCTTCTGTCCTGCTGGGTCCACATGTAAAGTGGACTTTACATTGTGAATGTGTGCTCTTGCCACCCTTCAATGCCTGAGGGCGTTATTATATCATGAACATGGGGAACCTCCTATTTTTCGGTCATCAAATGAAGCCAGTGCTATGAAAAATCCGACTTCGATCGCCTTCTGCACCCTGCTTGGGCTGTTGCCAATTTCAAAGGCTTATGGACAATTCTTCGACTTATGTGAAGACATCGGTGTGGGGATATCTGCGGCAGATTCAAACCTTGTCCAGCTTTACCATCCCGGATTTTTTCTTTTCGGTGCCACGCCCAATGTTGGCGCTTACGAGACCGTTTGTGAGTGGACCGTGGTCACTCTAGACGGAGATTTGGTCTTGGATACAACGTCCACGGGGGCTTGGGCGGATCAGTCGTTCATGACCTTTTCACCGAATGTGGAACTTCCGGCAACACTGCTGGTGGATTTGGTTTTGATCAATCCCAATGTCGATTTTCCGTGTTGTATTTCAGATACGCTTGCTTGGGTTGAAGGAGAGGGGCCATTCGGACCCACGGCGGATTGGGAAATTTTAAGCGGTAGCACGGGGTTGCCCTGTGAAACGAGCTTGGTGGAGTTTGCGCAGCTGAAGCAGCCTCGCTTGTTCCCTATGCCGGTCACCAATCGGATTGAGCTTTCCAAGCCAACAGGAATTGCGCATTTGGCTGTCTACGATTTGACGGGCCGCCCAGTGGATGTCTTTCAGGTAAATTCCACATCGTATGAATGGGATGTGAGTCACCTTGGTCCTGGGGGGTACGTCGTCCAAATGGTGGATTTCCGGGGTGACGTAATCCATACTCAACGTGTGTTGAAGTTAGGAGGGGAGTGATGAACGGATGAGGTTGTGGGGTGCTTTGCCTTTTAGCCAGGAGCCCAGGGCTGTCTTCCTGATGGGCTTCTGTGATTGATTCACGGCACCAAGATCCCCAGGGGAAGGTGCTCAGATGGTTACCTTTGGCAAGTAAGGAGCAGAGGGCTTTTGTGTTGACAACTCTGGAGGGACCATCATAGGGACCATTGGGGCCCCTCGCTCTGAAATGCCTGTGATTGCTGATGGTTTCAAGGGGGTGCTGATTGCCCCCGGCTCCACAAGCAAAGTGGACTTGACGTCCTGATTCCAGAAGTCCAGATCTCACTGAACGCCCAATCTTAACACAGGCAGTTAGTCCAATGGGACTGGCTTAGAGTATATTGCGAAATGATCAAAAAACTCATGAAATGAAAAACGCACTCTCACTCGTATGCATGTTGCTTGCAGCGATTCTGATGCCAACAACAATTTTGGCCCAAAGCAACGCGCTGTTCAACCCCGACTACAACGGGGATGGAATAATCGGCGTCGATGACATACTCGGTACACTGACTTTTTACAGCAGCGCGTGGAACGGGCCGGTTTCACCTTCTTGGTCCTGTGGCGAAGCCATCACATACGCAGGTGTGGGTTATTCCACAGTCCAAATTGGTGACCAGTGCTGGTTTGCCGAGAACCTCCGCACAACAACCTACCTCAACGGCGATGCCATCCCGCAAAATCTGAGCGGCGCGGATTGGTCAAGTACGCTCTCTGGCGCAATGGCTTTCTATGTTAATGGGCCAGCCTATGGCGGTTTGTACAACTGGTACGCCGTGGCTGATGCACGAGGGCTCTGTCCTAGCGGCTGGCACGTTCCTACCGAT
>JAQCBJ010000102.1 GCA_027621555.1 Bacteroidota bacterium
GAAGACCTTCAGCGCATGGTCAACCTCTACGCCGAAGGCCAAACGGCGCTCTCCCTGCGCGACGCCGAACTCGTCAAACTCCGAACAGAACTGTCGAACTTGAAAGACAGGGATTTGCCATCGTCCTTGGCGTCGGAAATTCTAGCACAGGCTCCCGACGTGTCCGGAGTGGAGGTGGCCAACCGTCGCTTTGTGGGCCGGGATGGCCTTGAGCGAGTCGTGCCGTGGGTCGACGTTCAAGTGGCCGTGCAGGACAGCCTGGACTCGTTGCGAATGGTCGCGCTGGAGCAGCAGATCGGAGCGTGGCTTTTACTCCGGTTGGACGCAGATTCCGTCGCGTTGCAGATTCGGGAGAAGTAAACCTCGGTTCAGACGCCCAGCCGTTCTTTCACCGCCAGCGAGAGGGTTTCTGCAGCCTCGGGACAGAACCGAAACCACAGTTCAGGCTCCACCATTTCCAGCTCGGACACGGCCCACGCACCCGCGGGGTCGCGAACCATGTCGACGCGCGCATACAGGGGCAGAGGCCATCCTTGGTTCTGGCAATGAGATTCACAGGCCTTCATGGCCGCACGTGCAAATTCAAGTTCGTCGGGAGACGCGCGGTGCGACGTCACGGTCCCACCGTGGTCGTCCTGAACCCTGAAATCCCCCTCCTTGGCCTGCTTCCGAACCGCGTGAGTGACCTCACCACCAATCCAAACGAGGGACAATTCTCCTGCCTCAACGACATCCGGCAAGAAGGGCTGGATGAGCATGTCTTGCTCGCGAATCAAGCGTGCCCAAAGTTCTTCGAACCCGTGATCGGAGCGCGGTGCACACCGCCTTTCTTCGAGGTGGATGCGGTACGTGTTGATCGCGGCGCCTGCGACGGCGGGTTTGATGACGACCTCAGCCCACCCATGTTCCTCGGCCATGCATTGCAGCCTTCCTAGTGTGCCTTTCCTCACAAATCGCGTGGGCACGACGTTGCATCCGACTTCGTCCAAATCACGCAAGTAGTGTTTGTCGAGGTTCCACTTGAGGATGTGCGGTGGATTGAGGAGGGAGGTGACCCTGGATGTGTGCTCAAGCCAAGTGCAAAACTCGGGCCAGCGTTCGAAGTAATCCCAGGTCGTGCGAAAAAGGCAAGCTCGTGCAGAGGCCCAATCCACCTCAGCGTCGCACCAAGCCACGCGTTCAGCGTCAAACCCGGCCCTGCACAAGGCGTCGACCACCAACCGGTCTTCGAGAAGGACATTGGCCACGTACTTCGCAGGCATGGTCGAGCCTTCGCCCTTCCCCGCGTAACGTCGGTCGGTCAACACGTAGATCTTGTCCACACTTAGAAGGTCATGCCCAAGCGAAGTCGAACTTGCTTGAGCGCTTCGATGGACTCGGCACCTGCCGCCACCCAAGCATTTCGGTCGGAAGCACTGACAAAGACGCTTGAATAGGTCACTCCCGCAATCAGGGCGCCGACGCGGCAGGTGGCTCCAATGGATCCGGATGCCGGGGTGCCTGCAATGCTGACCGGGGTAAGGGTAGGCCCCAGTTCGCTGGGGTCAAGCAACCCTTGACTGCCAAAGAGGGAGGCGCTTCGGCGCTCCAGTTCCGACTGCAGCCCCAACGTTGTGCCAATGCTGGCAGTCCACCCTAGGCCGTAGGCCAATTCTTGATGCGCCACAAACTCGATTCGCCATGCTTGCAGTCCATCTTCAAACTGGCCGCTGTTGCCGTATTGCCAAAAGTTGCCGTTGTGCAGGTAGTCGTAGTAGGAATATTGGTCGAGAAAGTCGGCGAATCGAATTTGGGTCCAACTGGCGACCACCGCTTCTCCGTCCGCCCTCACACAATTCACGTAGGCCGGTGACCAACCTCGTCCCAATTGAAATCCTGCGGCAATGCTTTTCCAAATCTGCCGTGAGGCACCCACACGCAGCTGACGCGGCACATACCACCCTTGCCACTCGACGGCCGAATTGAACCCCGAATACCCCATGCGGTCTGCGGCATTCGTCAATTGGTTGTTGCTCCATTCGGGGTGTCCGAGTGCCCCGACTGCCAGGACGTGGTTTTTGGTGTTGCCGTCAAATTGCTCGAGACTTCCCGCATCGTAGTCCAACCAGAGGCACCACAATCCTGGCGACTCATTCGTCCAAGCCCATTCTCTTGAGGGGCCGTCGACGGTCTGGTCGAGCAAGCTCTCGTCGAGTTTTTGGGCAAGTCCCAAAAGGGGGGAGGCCATGAGGGCCAGCGCCGCGAGCATACGTGAGGTTTCCAACGCAGCGCCCCTCATTCCTCGTGAGATTCAAACACCAAATGCCCGCCAAATCCGGCCACCTGCACAGTGACGGTGCGCGAAAACAAGCGGTTCTTTTCCTGAACGATGTACTTGGGGTTGACCATGACGTCGTAGTCTGTTCCGGTCAAGGCTTTGTGGATGGCCGCCTTGCGCTCCTTGGCTCCCGGGCCACGCTGAAAAATCATGCCAGGGTATTCAGCAAACTCACGGTCGCCAAACCGAAACACACCCAGGATCACCTTGGTTTTGGACACGGCCTGCAAGGTGCGGGTCGTGTCCACTTCGACATGTGCTTTCACCGGTTCAATCGCAATCAATGCGGCACCTTGAGCGAGTTGAGTGCTCCTCACCGTTGTGGTGGTGCATCCCACGGCAAGGAGGCAAGCCAAGCCGAGGGCAACAGGAATCCATTTCATGGCCTCAAGGTAATTCGTTGCGCTGCATCTTGCGTCCATGGACGCGATGCTTGTTCTCTTCTTTTTGTTCCCGACGCTCTTCATGGTGGGGCTTTCCTTGGCGTTGCATCGGTGGCCACCGGGATCGATCCAACGCACTTACGGATACCGCACGCGCCGAAGCATGGCGACGCAAGCGGCCTGGGACCATGCCCAGCGGCGCTCAGCGACCCTGATGAAGCATTGGACGTGGTGGATGGTGACCTGGACGCCACTCGTCGGATGGCGTTGGGGATTGGAGCCAGGCATCTTGATTATGAGCGGCCTGATGACGGTGGGCGTGTTGTTGCCCTTGCACTACATCGAGCGAGAACTCAAACAAGGAGGGCCTTTCGTATCCCAAGGGGGCGTGCACAACTGGGGCATCACATTCACTTTGCTCGTTGTTCTCTCCGTGATGAAGCCCATCACTCACGACGGTTCAGAACCGGAGCGAAATGCGACGGGAACGCTGGAGTCCTTGACGTGGAGCACGCAAAGCGAGGACGTGTTCTTCCGATTGCGAGGCGACGAATGCCACTACTATTTGAACCGAGGACTTGGCATGGGGCTTGATACCACCGTTTGGCAACGGGAACTCGTTGGTCGCGAGGTCACCCTTCAGGTGGTTGATCGGCCAGCAGGATTGAACTGGTTCGGAGCCGTGGGCCCGATCAGGGGTGTGGTTGTCGCCGGTGATACACTTTATCGGACCGGCAACCTTCGAAACCCTTAAGCAGCAAGCTGGGGCGAATTGCCCAGCGCACGAAGCATGCGCGTGTGCCGACCAATGGCCTGCCAGTAGGTCGTGGACGAACGGTAAGGGATGCCAAACTCTTCCGCAGTCTTATTTACAATCGGCGCGATGTTGCGCAGGTGAATGTGGCTAACCTGGGGAAAGAGGTGGTGTTCGATTTGGTGATTCAATCCACCACAAAGCCAGGTGAAGAGGCGACTTCCTGTTCCGAAATTGGAGGTGGTCCGCAACTGGTGGGTGAGGACGTCCACATCCAAGACAGCCCCTTTTTCAGCGGGTTGGTAGTCGTGGTCTTCCATCACGTGTGCGGGTTGAAAGATGATGGCGAGGATGAAGCCAGCCACCAACTGCATAAGCACCCAGCCCAGGATCACCTGGAACCAATGCACTCCGCTCAGCCACATGGGCAGGACAATCACGTAGGTGAAGTAGGCCGTTTTCGTGAACAAGAGCGAGGTCGAGAGTTTGGCCACAGAAGTCCCAGCGGGGCGAATCAACCCTTTCTTGTGGTAACGACGCACTTGCAGCCAGTCCTTGGCAATCATCCAAAACAGGGTCATCAGCGAGTAAAAGCCCCACGAGTAAATGTGCTGGAAGCGATGCCACCAGTAGCGCGGCTTCAAGGGACTGAAGCGCATGAACGGGTGCATGTCGATGTCTTCGTCAAGCCCGTCCACGTTGGTGAAGGTGTGGTGCAAGACGTTGTGCTGAATCTTCCAAATCGCCGCGTTGCCGCCGACCAAGTCGAGCACGCGTCCTACCCACAGGTTGACCCACTTCTTGTTGCTGTAAGCGTCGTGGTTGGCGTCGTGCATGACGTTCAACCCAATGCCAGCGAGGCCAAGCCCCATGGCAAATTCCGCCACCCAGAACTCCCATCCACTGCCGGTCACCCCCCAGGTCACCAGAGCCCAA